>JACROQ010000129.1 GCA_016214375.1 Nitrospirota bacterium
GCTACATATAGCCTGTCTTCAGGAAGACGGGGTTAAAATACATCATCATATATTACACTGAGTAAAACTAATCCCTGAGGTGGGGCAATAGGTCCAGCATAACGACGGTCCTTCTTTTCTAGGATCTCCCTGACATCAGATGGTTTAAATCTCCCCCTCCCCACATCATTCAATGTCCCTATAATATTTCGGACCATGTGCTGCAGGTAGGATCTGGCCTTCAGGGTGAAAAGGATCATAGTCGCATTGCAGGGCATCCTATTCAGCGGGATTAGAAAATCCCGCCTGATTTGGGGCATGGCACTTTCTTGTCCTGCTGTTGCCGTAAGCTGTGTATAAGTGATTTCCAGCCGGTCTAATGTACGTACCGGTGATTTTGCAACACACTCCGATGCCCTGAAAGAGGAGAAGTCGTGTGTCCCGATGAGATATCCGGAGGCCTCCTGCATGGCAGGGATGTTCAGGGGCTGTCTTACATGCCATACATAGTTTCTAAGAAAGGGAGCCCGCTGTTCAGAGGTTAATATCGTATACTGATACACCTTGCTCTTGGCACTGTATCTCGCATGAAATTCCGGGGGGACATACTCTGCGCTCCTGATGACGATATCCGGGGGGACGAGTGAATTGATGGCCTTTACCCATGAGGATTCCGTCAGTTTTAAGGAGCTCCTGAAGTTGGCCACCTGACCTGCAGCATGGACTCCGGCATCGGTGCGGCCTGCCCCGAATAGAGTAGCAGGTTGTTTCGTGATGCGGGCAAGCGCCTCTTCCAGTGTCCCCTGGATGGTTGGCAGACCGGCCTGTCTCTGCCAGCCGTGAAAGTTTGTTCCATCATATTCTAAGAGGAGCCTTACGTTATAGGTCATGGTCGGCAAGGCTATCGTCGGATAGGGGTATTTGCTGCCTCTCCAGGTTGGGCTAACATGGAAGTGGACTGCACGTATTTCTTTATCCCCTCAAAGATGGCCTCAGCAATCACCTGGCGATATCCCCCTTCTGCCAGCAACCGCTCTTCCTCAGGATTGCTGATAAAAGAGATCTCCGCAAGGATACTCGGCATCTTAGCATTCACAAGGACATAGAACGGCGCCTGTTTGACACCGTGATCAACAGACTTATAGCGGGGTTCCAGTTTCTCTATGATATTGGCCTGGACATAGTGGGCCAGCCTCAATGATTCCTCCTTTTTAGCCGTCGTCAGCAGGTCGGTCAATATGAATTGAAGATCATCTGAGGACTTATTCCTGGGGGCGCTGTTTTCCCGCAGGGCTGCATCCATAGCATCCTTATCTGTAGCCCTGCCCAGGAGGTAGGTCTCTACGCCCTTAGCCTCCTTCCTCCTGCTCGAATTGGCATGAATGGATATGAACAGGTCAGCGTCCTTTGCGTTGGCAATCGCCGTCCGTTCCTCCAGTGGGATGAAGATGTCCTCTTCCCTTGTCATGATCACATGGGCGCCGAGTCTCTCCTTAATCAGCCCTCTCAGACGGAGTCCCACATCCAGCACAATCTCCTTCTCCATCAGATCGTGTCTGCCGATGGCCCCCGGGTCTTTGCCCCCGTGTCCCGGATCGATGACGATGGTGCGGGTTACCGGACTGTCAGGCCTTTGGGATGCAGGGGTCTTTTTAGAGATATCGACCACGAGTCTGTCCGGAGAGGTCAGCGGAAAGACCTTATAGTCTACGGCACTGTTCAATTCTATCACGATACGCACAGTCTCTTTATCGTGTTGTCCGGTTCTCACCTGCTTTATAACCCCGTCCCCGATCTCTATGGGGGCGATAGGGGATGCCACAGACGTATGATCCAGGTCTATATACACCCGGTCAGGATTATGGAGATAGCTCTCAGCAAATACCGCCGGGCTGCTAAGTTCAAGGACGATCCGCAGGGAATCCTGATCCGGACGGTAGCGGACGGCATTCAGGACAGCCGGCGGTGTCTCAACAGGTCCTCCTGCAATGGGAGAGGGGAGGGGGGAAAAAGCGAATATCAGTAAAAATAGTGTCATGCGGCCGTATCTTCGCATGTCTATTAATTAATATAAAAGTCGGGTCTTGTCAACATGAAATAAAGAATCCTCATTATCCCTCCCTGTTCGGGGCTACTCTGACCTTTGACATCTCAAGAAAATCCTTGACCTTATATACCTGCAGGTTTAAAATATTTCACGTATAGAGGGAAAAGGATTATAATGTCCTGAGAAGGAGGGTCATACGATGGGTAACTTAGGGATCCCGGAGCTTTTAATAATCCTTGTGATTGTCATGATCATCTTTGGTGTGGGGAAGCTTTCACAGATCGGGGAGGGACTGGGCAAGGCCATTAGCGGATTTAAACGTGGCCTGTCGGAGGGCTCCAAGATCGAAGATGTGAAGCAGGAGAATGAAAAGAAGGAAAAGGGGGGTTAATCCCCGGGGTGTAGAATGTTTGGTATTGGGACGCCGGAACTGATACTCATCATTATCATTGCCTTGCTGGTCATCGGGCCTAAGGAATTGCCGAAGATCGGCAGAGATCTGGGAAAGGCATTCAGGAGCTTTCAACGGGCAGCGGATGATGTCAAGGAGAGCATCACCAAAGGGATAGAAGATGCAGGCAAAGGGGTGGACCATGCGCTCAACGAAGAGCAGAAGGATCAAGAGGAGCATAGGACCGGCAAAGAATAATATCTCTGTCCGTGTAAAGCTATGGCTGGAGATCAGCGGAGAACCATTCTTTGGCAAGGGGAGGGTTCAGTTGCTGAAAGGGATCGATCAATACGGGTCGATTAATAAGGCGGCCAAGGCGGCTAAGATTCCTTACCGAAGGGCCTGGAGTTATCTTCATATGATGGAGAATCGTCTTGGGATTAAGATGATGAACACGCAGGTTGGCGGCGCCAACGGGGGCGGGACTCAGCTTTCAAAGGAGGCAAAGGAGCTTCTCTGCCGGTATGAGCAGATATCGTCACACCTGGAAGGATTTGTGGAGAAGGAGTTCGCAGATTTTTTATGGACCATGCGTTATGCGATATAGCATAACGCCCTTCGCAGATATAGTACCAGGTATATGGGCAGGCCCATGAGGACCATCCCTGTTTTATGTTTTGTAGGGGCGTCCAACAGCGGCAAGACGACCCTGATTGAAAAGGTGATCAGGGTACTTACGATCCAGGGGTATCAGGTGGCCACTGTGAAACATACCCACAAGACATTTGCGATAGATACAGAGGGAAAGGATAGCTGGAGACACAGGGCCGCAGGGGTAAAGACCGTCATCCTTTCATCGTCCGCGCAATTTGCTGTCCTATCCGGCACAAAAGAGGAATTGACGATCGAAGACATATTGCGGAGATTTGTGGATGATATCGACATAATGATTGTAGAGGGTTTTAAACGGGATCAGTATCCAAAGATCGAGGTGCACAGGGGAGGCGTGTCAAAAGAGCTATTGTGCCTGAATGACCCGTCGGTAATAGCCTTAGCCTCGGATGAGGCGGCCCGTCTTCGGATTTCGGGGATTCCGGTGCCGGATATCCCGATACTGGATATCAACGATGCTGAAGGGATATCCAATTTGATTGAGGAGAGATTTTTAAAAAGGAGGGCGAACCTATGATTAATGTGGCGGTATTGACCATGAGCGATAAGGGCTCAAGGGGGGAAAGGGTGGATGAGAGCGGGAGGCTGATATGCGAGATGGTCAAGGACATATCCGGCAAGGTGGTGGCGCATGAGATCATTCCGGATGATCAGAAGATCATTGAAGAGAAGTTAAAACATTTTGCAGATACCCTGAGGGTAGATCTGATCATCACCACCGGCGGGACCGGCGTCAGCCCCAGGGATGTGACGCCGGATGCCACGAGGAATGTGCTTGAAAAGGAGATACCCGGGCTTGCGGAGATCATGAGGGCCGAGGGGTGCAAAAAAACAATCAGGGCGGCGATATCGCGGGGCCTCGTGGGTATCAGAAGCGGCGCACTGATTGTCAATTTACCGGGCAGCCCCAAGGGTGTGGTGGAGGGCCTGGGGGTGATCCTCTCCACGATTCCCCATGTCCTCGAAAAGCTGCACGGGGATGACTCGGATTGCGGACGGTGACGGGCGCCTGATGACAGGGGTTATCCTGACAGGGGGAAAGAGCAGCCGCATGGGGCAGGAGAAGGCCCTGATGCCGGTAGGGGGTGTGCCGGTCTTCCGCCGGATACTCGATCTGTTTGAGAAGTTATTTGATGAGGTACTGATTGTCACAGACAGGGAAGGGAGATTCGCCGGTTACGGATACCCGGAGGTGGTGGACCTGATCCCGGACCGCGGCCCTCTCGGGGGTGTGTATACAGGGTTGCACTATGCGGGATCATCCCCGATCTTTGCGGTCTCCTGTGATCTCCCCTTTGTCCATGTATCGGCGGTAGAACTCATCATGAAGGAGGCCGTCACTCATGACATCGTAGTGCCGGACATTGATGGGAGGCTCCATCCCCTTCATGCAACATACAGCAGGAGATGTATGCCTTATCTCCTGGAGCGGATCGGGAATAATCGTCTGAACATCACAGGATTTATTAATGAAGTGCAGGGGCTCTCCATTAAGAGGGTATCTGCGGGGGAGTGGGTAAAGGAAGACCCTGAGTTCAGATCGCTGTTTAATATGAATACAATAGACGATTGGAATAAGGCCAATGAGCTGGCAGAGGCAGGAAGGAGGGACAAACCATGCGCCCAATCGAAGAGGCACTGAAGGTGGTTTTGGAGAGTATCAGGGTACTTGGAACAGAGAGGGTCCCGCTGCAGGATTCTGATGGAAGGATATTGGCTGAGGACATCTACAGCCGGATATATCTCCCGCCATGGGACAACTCTGCAATGGACGGCTATGCCCTGAAATGGGAGGAGATCAGAGAGGCCTCACAGGATCGGCCGGTGAGGCTGCGTATTACCGATGAGGTCCGCGCCGGCGCCATGCCGTCGAAATCAGTCCATAGTGGAGAGGCGATCAGGATCATGACCGGCGCGCCGGTGCCGGAAGGGACAGACACGGTGGTGCGGGTTGAGGACACAAAGTCGGAAGGGGATGGGGTCAGTATATTCCGTTCGGGAAAGAAGGGGGAGAATATCAGGAAGAAGGGGGAGAATGTCAGGAGGGGGGATACGGTTTTAAAAACAGGCACCTCTATCGGTCCTGGTCAGTTGGGGGCGATGGCGATGGTGGGAAAGTCCATTGTTACTGTCTATAGAAGACCAACCGTCATGGTAATGTCCACCGGCGATGAGCTGGCGGATCTGGACGAAGAGATTACAGAGAATAAGATCCCGAACAGCAACAGCTATGCTGTGGCGTCTCAGGTTATTGAGGCCGGGGGCATCCCGCACATCCTCGGCATTGCACGGGATACAAGGGAGAGTCTCAGGGAAAAGATAGGTCAGGGGCTTGCCGGGGATATGCTGCTTGTCTCAGGGGGTGTTTCAGCCGGCGAGTATGATTTTGTGAAGGATATATTGAAGGAGTACGGGATTGATATGAAGTTCTGGAGTGTGGGGATAAAACCAGGCCACCCGCTCGCCTTCGGATTGGTGGGAGGGAGACCGATATTCGGCCTCCCCGGAAACCCGGTCTCCACGATGGTAACATTCGAGGTGTTTGCACGGCCGGCGCTTCTTAAGATGGGGGGACACTCATCCATCTTCAGACCCTTAGTGGATGCGGTCGTTGAAGAGGAGTTTCATGACCGGCCCGGCCGGACCCATTTTGTCCGGGCTGTTGTCAGATATAAAGAGGGAAGGTATCTTGTCAGGTCTACAGGGACCCAGGGGAGTGGTGTGCTGATGTCAATGGCATACGCCAACAGTTTCATGGTCCTTCCGCCGGATAAAGAGAAGGTCCTGCCCGGCGAGGTGGTGAAGGTGCAGTTGTTAGGGCGGCCTGTTGAGTATGGGTCGTAAGGGGGAGCGGGATGCCGGATAACGCGGAACAGGGAGTCAACAGGAGAGAGTTTTTTAAAAGCGCCTTTGTGGAGATTACAAAGGTTGTCCTCGAATTTTCAGGGGCGAAGGGGGAGAGGAGTCCAAAGAGAAGGAATTATCTCCGCCCCCCGGGGGCTGTGGAGGAGGGCCTCTTTAACACTCTTTGCACGAGATGTGATGAGTGCATCAAGGTCTGCCCGCACCAGTGCATCCGGGGATCGGATTCAGAGTCAGCTACGGGTGCGAGGGTGGGCACACCGATTATCAGGCCCCAGGAAGCGGCCTGCAGGCTGTGTCATGACTTCCCCTGTATCACGGCGTGTAAGGATGGCGCACTCAGGCCGGTCGGGGATATACGGAAGGTAAAGATCGGGGTTGCATTAATCGACAGGAGGAGATGCCTTGACTATACATTTGACTATAGGGGGGCGCAGACCTCTCCCTGTCAGCAGTGTTACAGTCAGTGCCCTCTGAAGGACGAGGCGATAACCCTTGAAGGATCAGGGCCTGTTGTACAGGCTGAAAAATGTGTCGGCTGCGGGATATGTGAGAATGTCTGCCAGACCGTAAACCCTCCCTCTGCTGTAAGGGTATTTCTGATGACAAGGGGTTTTTAAAGAAGGGGCATGGGGAGGCTTTTTTCTACAACGATCCGCGTGATGTGGAGTCTTTGGGTTTTGTGGATCTTGGGGATCTTGGGCCCGATGACAGGGTGGGCGGAGATGGTCCACGCGGAGTGTCCGCCGGTCATCAAGATGACCTCTTCCAGTCCGGCCAACGGCTCTTCCGGTGTCTCCGTAGATACACCCATCACGATCACCTGGGATAAAGAGACGTTGCAAGTCCTGAGCGACCGCCTCAGGGATCTGAGGCCCGCCTTAGAGTCCATTAATATCGCCGGAGGCCGGTATCGCATGGGGACTCTCCTGACCACAGAATGGGGGATTGGCGGGAAGGCTGCCCTGGAGGACAACCGGGAGGTGATCACCCCGGAGGCGCCGTTAGAGCCCGGGACTCAATACCGGGTGTGGACCTATCTCTACATGACGATCAGAAATGACAAGATGGAATATTGCCCCAGGATGGGCGGAGAGATTATCTTTAAAACTGCCGGAGAGCCTCCGGAAGACGGGAACCCTGTCCGGGGCCTTGACCTCTCCACCCTTTATCACGAGGATGAATCCGGCAAGGCAATTCTTCAAGGATCGCTGACAGACCTGAACCTCCCTCTCCGCGTGATCACGATCAGGGATAAGGCCATAGGACCTGTGCGTCTCATCGTCTATGAGGGGACCCCTCTCCTGAGACAGGGGAGCATGGTCACGTTAGACAGCCTCCGGAGCGGAGATATGATGGAAGTAACCCTCACCGGGGGGAGGGTGAGCTCAGTCATTCTACTTGACGTAGAACGCTAATCGTGGTATCAATCTTCTATGAAACATCTCATGTCAACCTTTAAGCCCCACAAGGCAGGACTGGGCCGTGTGCTTGGCGATCTTGAAAAGTCCGTGATGGATGTCCTCTGGGACAAGGGTGAGGTTACAGGCCGTGAGGTATTTGAAGAGATAGGCCGGGGAAGGCCGCTCGCCTTTACGACGATCCTGACTGTGGTGGACCGGCTTTTAAAAAAGGGCCTCATCCGGAGGGCGAAAAGGGGGAGGCTGTTTGTTTATACGGCCGCGATGTCAAGGGATGATTTTGTCAAGCAGGTATCCCATGAGGTGCTGCAGGGCATCATGGACATCTCGGCAAGCTCTGCAGCGTCTTCTTTTGTAGATATCCTTTATAAGACGAGCCCTCAGGAAGTCGAAAGATTATCAAGGTTGATTGAGGAAAAGAAGAGAGGGAAAAGCCGGAAGTGAGATGACAGCACCCTGAGGATAGAGAGGATGCCGATCAACATCCCGATCACCCCGAAGATGATCGCGTTGACTTTCCCGCCGACAGGTATTATAGTCTTGTACACCCAGATGAGGCCCTGAAAGCCTCTCCATTTTGTCTCAAAAAAATAACCGGCCAGGGAAAAGAGACCTCCGGTAAAGAGCACGACTCCCCAGAGGAGGAGCGCTATGTCCTCGAGGAGGAGGAGGCCGGAGGGCGATGTGATGATCCTCAGGGCGATTTCACTGATGCCGATAGTGAGGATGATAACAATCACTGTCCAGAGGGGTGGGAACCCGGATTTTTTCATAGGGCTATTATACAATGTACCGAACCTCCATGCAATGGAGGCGCAGGCTCTATGACGGGGTCCTTCACTGGTCCTCCACGCCGCATGCCATTAAGGCGCTCTTCCTGCTGGCCTTTGCAGAGTCTTCGTTTTTTCCCATCCCGCCCGATGTCCTCTTGATCGCCATGGTGCTTGTTGTCCCGGCCGGCGCCATGTGGTATGCCTTTGTCTGCTCTGTGGGCTTTGTCTTAGGGGGGGATGGCCGGATATGCCATCGGGTGGGGGGGTATGGGAGGTGGCGGACGGCATTTTTATCGGGCACGTCTTTTCCCGGGAGGTCTTTGATAAGGTTGTACAGGCCTATAATGACAATGCGTTCATCACCGTGCTGACCGCCGCATTTACGCCGATCCCCTACAAGGTAATCACGATCGCCGCCGGCGTGACTAAGATCAGCTTTCTCACGCTGGTCATTGCCTCTGTGATCGGCCGTTCCTCGCGTTTTTTCCTTGTCGCGGGTCTCATCTCCTACTTCGGCTCAGTCATGAAGGAAAAGATCGAGAAATACTTTGACTGGCTGGCCCTCGCCTTCTTCGCCCTCCTGATCGCAGGATTTCTGTTAGTCAAATATATCATGTGATATGAATTTCCCCCCCGCTTGACAAAAAGAAATTGTTCCTTTATTGTGATTCTCCACCACCACGAGGGGTTAAAGGGTGCTGATCACTTATCTCCCTGTCTTAGTCATAGTAGGCTTTGTTGTCTTCATTGCCTCTATGGCCTTTTTTATCAATTCCCTCGTCAGTCCCAAGAATCCTACCCGGGAAAAACTCTTACCCTGGGAATGCGGCATGGAACCGATTGGAAATGCCGATGCAGGACACTTTAAAGTCCACTTTTTTATCATTGCCATCCTGTTTATCGTCTTTGACGTTGAGACCCTTTTCCTCTTTCCCTGGGCCGTTGTCTTAAGGGATATAGGGATGTTTGCCTTTATAGAGATGTTTATTTTTATAGCCATCCTTGCAATAGGGTATGTCTATGCATGGAAAAAGGGGGCGTTGGAATGGGTGTAACAACAGAATGGGTATAACAACAGAAGGGAATGTCCTGTTTACCACAGTGGATAATATTGTAAGCTGGGGGCGCAGGTCTGCCCTGTGGCCTATGACATTTGGTCTGGCCTGCTGTGCGATCGAGATGATCGCAGCGGGCTGTTCAAGGTATGACACCGACCGGTTTGGAATAATTTTTAGGGCTTCTACCAGGCAGTCGGATGTCATGATTGTGGCAGGCACGATGACAAAAAAGATGGCCCCTGCAGTCAAGAGGCTCTATGCGCAGATGCCGGAGCCAAAATGGGTTATTGCCATGGGCGGCTGCGCCTCAGCAGGCGGGCCGTTCAATACCTATAGCGTGGTTCAGGGTACAGACCTCGTTGTCCCGGTGGATGTCTATATCCCCGGGTGTCCGCCCAGGCCGGAGGCGCTGCTGTATGGTTTCCTGCAGCTCCAGGAGAAGATCAAGAGGGAGATGCCGTCGGTTTTTGCCAAGTTTAAAGTCTAACAGGTTGTTGAAGAAGGCATGGAATGTCCAGGATTGTCATTCTGAGCGAAGCGAAGAATCTGATAAACAATGAGTTATCAGACCCTTCACGGAGTTTACCCTGAGCGTAGTCGAAGGGTTCAGGGTGACATTGCAGGACTTTTTCAACAACCTGCTAAAGTTTGAGGAGGCATGGAAGAGAAGGAGATAGAAAAAGAGTTACCCGCGCAGC
>JACROQ010000130.1 GCA_016214375.1 Nitrospirota bacterium
CCGAAGAATCTTGCTCAGGGTAAACTCCGCGAAGGGTCTGATAACTCATTGTTTTATCAGATTCTTCGCTTCGCTCAGACGCCGTCCTGAACGAAGTGAAGGAATGACAAATAGTGCTTCTGGCGACTTTTTACGAGTTCACCAAGGATAGGTTACTTGAACCTGATAGATAGGTTCATACGCCCCATCTCAGTTTTTGCCTCAGGATCTGGTAATAATCCTTTTTGGGCGAGAGGATTAGCCTTGTGGTCCCCTTTATCTTTTTGATCGCAACCGTGTCCATGAACTTGATCTGATGACCTTCCTGTCCATCGAGGGTGACGAGGACATCTTCATCTTCTGTGCGAAGGGTCACTTCTATGGAGACATCCTCCGGGAGTACAATCGGCCGGTTGGTCAGGGTGTGGGGACATATCGGACTAATGATGACAGCTCCCACCGTAGGATAGACGATCGGCCCGCCGGCAGAGAGCGAGTAGGCGGTCGAGCCTGTGGGTGTGGATATAATCAGGCCATCTGCCCGGTACGTGTTTAAGAGCCATCCATCGACACGGGTCTCCATGAGGATCATCCGGGCAAGGGCCCCTTTATTGATCACCACATCATTGAGA
The DNA here is from genome assembly GCA_016214375.1 of Nitrospirota bacterium. Classification (GTDB taxonomy): domain Bacteria; phylum Nitrospirota; class 9FT-COMBO-42-15; order HDB-SIOI813; family HDB-SIOI813; genus JACRHF01. The sequence goes on from JACROQ010000130.1 coordinate 612, forward strand.
ACCGTGTACCTTGCAATCTCTTGCCCCTTCCTCCGGATGGCGGCCTCAAGCATCCCCCTCTCATCGATGATCATCTTCCCTGAGAGGATATCTTCAAGGAGGGGATACATCTCGTCAAGGGTTACCTCTGTGAGGAATCCCAGACTCCCGAGATTGACACCGAGGATGGGGGTCCCCCTGGCGCCGATTAATCTTGCGACACTGAGCAGGGTTCCATCACCGCCTAACACAATGACAAACTCGGAAAGGGCGGCGATGTCTTGCCTTGAATAGGGACTCGTGATCTCTATAAGGCTCGCGGTTTCCTGGTCCATCAGCGGCTCTGTGCCTTTATCTCTGAGCCACTTTACCAGTTCAGACAGGATATGCCCCGCATCCTCTTTCCTGGGCTTTGATACAATGCCGATCTTTCTTGCCATAGGTCTCTTTAATGGATTCTATTCGCTTTTCTAAGGTCTGTCAACAAGAGACCCTCGTCCTGCGGGGTTAAGATTGACAACATCATGGCACGTGATGAATAATACGAAAGATTTTTCAATTGAACCGTTGTGGAGAGAGGGGGGCTTATGTCGAATTCCAGGCAAATCGCAGGTCTCGTGGGTCCTGCGATAGTGGCTATGGTCGTCTCCGAATTCCCGCTTGTACAGCCACACCTCTACGATGCCCAGATTCCGCCCGTGGTTTACCTCTCAGGTGTGTTGATGTTCGTAGCGGGCCTGGCCATCGTTCGCGCACACAGTGTATGGGCACGCAATTGGACTGTCCTCGTTACGCTGTCCGGGTGGTTCTTCTTGATTCTGGGTCTGATCCGAATGTTTGCCGCGAGCCAGTACCGGCAGGCCTCCGCGAACACAAGTTCAGTCGTGTTTATGGTGTTGGAGGGTTGTCTGCTGATTATAGGGCTCATCATCTCATACAAGGCGTACAGCACCGGGGGTAGTTAGCGCTTTTTCTATAAAGCAATCAGTTGATGACGCGCGTTGTGCAGTAGTGCGCTAAGCTTGACCTGTAAATAGGAGCTCTGACGATGGGAGTACCTCAAAGCATTCATATTGAGGGGCATGTGAGCGCAGGCTTTGATGCCGTGCGAGACGCGTTCACCGAGAATTTCTCCCGGCGGCACGAACTGGGCGGCGCCTGTTGCGTGTACCTTGGGGGCGAGAAGGTCGTTGACCTGTGGGGCGGTGTGCGGAACAAGGCAACCGGCGAGCCCTGGCAAGAGGACACCATGGTCCTGGTCTACTCGGCGACCAAGGGCCTGGCGGCGATGACGCTGGCTGTCGCGCATTCCCGGGGCTGGCTCGACTACGAGCAGCGCATCTACGCCCGCAACTTTGAAGTGCCTGCTGGCGGGGGCGTTGGCACAGCACGCGCCATCGCCCACGCCTACAGCGTGTTCGCGACCGGGGGACAGGAGCTGCAGTTACGCCCGGAAACATTGTACGCATTGACGGCGCCGGCGGTTCCACCGACCCGCGGCTTCTACGACGAGTGCATGATGGGCGACGGCGTACAGTTTTCGCTGGGCTTCATGAAGCACTGCCCCGTGTGGCCGTTCGGGAACGAGGGATCGTTCGGAGCGCCCGGAACTGGGGGTTCTCTTGGTTTCGCCGATCCCAAGGCCGGCATCGGGTACGCCTACGTCACCAGCCAAATGGGGACATCGATCACCGGGGATCCCCGGGAGCTCGCGCTGCGAAACGCCCTGTACTCAATCATTTCATAGGTTATTGTTGTCAATAAGCGAAATTTCTATTGACAGAAAAATCTGAATTTCTTATTATGACCCCGGAACCAAATTCTTTTCACGAATACCCCTTCCTTTCGCCCGGTGGGCGAAAGGATCTTCATAAAAAACAAATCAATGATCGACAAATCTCTTGTCTATGAACCGTGGTTTTACCGTTCACGAAGACTGGCTGGGGTTAAGTAGCCATTGATAGGCTATATGGACAGAAATAGGTTGCGGGCGAGTAGGGGGCTAGGTTGCTGGA
>JACROQ010000116.1 GCA_016214375.1 Nitrospirota bacterium
CCCCGTCATAACCAGGGACGATGCTTACCCTTCCTTCCCTCATACAGTGAATAGCCTCGGCCAGGAGCGGGGCGCTTACTCTTGCAATCTCTCTAATAGGAACATCCTGAAGTATCGAAAGCTCATTTCCAAGGAAGGTAAGGAGTTTATGATAGGTATTTTCAACCCCTTTTGTCGCTGTTCCCACATTATGGACTTCCGCTATTATTTCGGCAAGGGGTATCAGTCTCCGGTAAGGACGGGCATTAGGAGGCATGATATCTTCTTTCCTGTCTGCCAGCTCGTCCACGCGATGCATGACACCAATGGTCACCTTCGTGCCGCATTTAGGGCAGAGACCGTTATTCTGTCGTGTCTCTACGGACCGCATCCGTTGTTTACAGGTCCTGTGACCGTCATAATGATATTTCCCCTCTTCAGGGAAGAATTCGATGGTTCCTTTAAATCTTGCTTTATCCTTTTCCTTTATCGCACCGGTGATCCCTTTGTAAGAGAGTTCTGTATCAAATATATTGGCCTCGCGTGCAAGCTTTCTGGGGGAATGCGCATCAGAGTTTGAGATTAAAGCGATCTGATCGAGTCCTGATAACCTCCAGTTCATAGGAGGATCAGATGAAAGCCCTGTCTCGATGGCATATATATGAGGGGTGAGCTCTTCAAAGCACTCTTCTAACGAGTCAAACCCGGAGTTTGAGCCGAAGACTGAGAAGTGAGGGGTCCAGGCGTGGGCCGGGATGAGCAGGTTATCGGCGGAGGCATCCAGGACTATACGGAGCAGGACCTTGCTGTCGAGTCCTAATATAGGCCTTCCATCTGCCCCGAGATTGCCGATCTTTGAGAGGGCCTCATTGACCCTTGCTGCCGCTTCAAACGTCGGAGAAAGAATGATGTGGTGCGCTTTCCGTGTACGCCCCCCCTTACTATAGATACAACTCACCTCTGAAGATAGGATAAACCTTATCTCTCTGCAGCAGCTTTGAGGAACCCCCTCGTTTCCCAAAGCCCGGTATTCATCCTTAAACCTGTAGAGACCATCCCCCGGCCCTTCCAACTTTTTCTGCAGATTGGAAAACCAGCGGGGGTGGGTAAAGTCACCTGTTCCAATGACTGTGAGTCCTTTTAACTGGGCCCAACGGCTTAGGGTCTCAAGCTCCATATCCTTACTGGTAGCCCTGGAGTATCGGGAGTGTATATGGAGGTCAGCTAAGAAATACATCGTGTGTCCAAAAATCTTGCACTTTTTTCTCAATATGTGTTACAATGTCCTGCCTTTGCAATGAAGGTTCCGTGGTAAACCACGGGTACAGTTCCCGTAGGCGCGTAGCTCAGGGGGAGAGCGCTTCCCTGACACGGAAGAGGTCGGGGGTTCAAGACCCCCCGCGCCTACCATATTTTGAGGTTAACAGGCCCTACCCAGTGGAAAGGGTACTATATCCTTGGTATGGCTGTAAAGCCTTTTCTTATCTTGACAATCAATATCTGAATCTGCTATAGTTAAAAATCCAAATTTTTATTGTAAACCAAATAGATATACGGTAATACTTTATTCTTTTCTGTAAGGGGGGGAAATAATATTATGTTGGGGGTTAAAGTAAAAGAAAATGAATCCTTTGAGAGTGCCCTCCGCAGGTTTAAAAAACAGTGCGAAAAGGCCGGGATACTGTCAGAGATGAGAAAAAGGGAACACTACGAGAAGCCGAGTGTCAAGCGGAAGCGCAAGGCGATAGCGGCGAGGAAAAAGGCATCAAAAAGACAGAGGTTTTAAGACGATGTCTCTGTTAAATAGACTTACAGAGGAGTTGAAAGAGGCATTACGGGCGGGGAATCATATAAAGTTATCCGTAATCAGGCTCTTGAAGTCATCCATAAAAAACAGAGAAATCGAAAAGATGGCCCTTCTTACTGATGAGGAGATCATTGATATTATCATGACCGCCCTCAAACAGAGGAGAGAATCGATAGAGCAGTTTCAAAAAGGAGGAAGAGAGGATTTAGTCCAGAAAGAGAAGAGTGAGCTGGAGGTATTACAGACGTTTCTGCCACAACAACTTAGCGAGGAAGAGCTTATAGGTGAGATACAGGCTGTCATAAGAGAGGTAGGCGCCTCTTCCCCGAAGGATATGGGAAAGGTTATGAAGATATTGATGATTCGCTTAAAGGGACGTGCTGAGGGCGTAAGGGTAAGTTCATTGGTTAAGGAACTTATGGAAGCGCATGCACATTGATAGGGGGGATTTCCCCTTGGATGGGCATATTCCTGAAGAGATAATAACAAAGATTAGAGGAAGTCAGGATATCGTAGAGGTAATCTCCAGACACATCTCGCTTAAGAAAACGGGTCAAAACTATATAGGACGTTGCCCATTTCATTCTGAAAAGACTCCATCCTTTGTGGTCAGCCCTGGAAAACAGATTTTTCATTGTTTTGGGTGTGCAACAGGGGGAAATGTAATAACCTTTCTCATGAAATATGAGAGCATAACCTTCCCGGAGGCGGTAAAGCGTTTAGCCCATGACGCAGGGATTGAGATCTTAGAGAGGCATAGAAAAGGCGAGAAAGGGGAGAAGTTTTTATATGAGGTCAATAAGGCAGCGGCTGATTATTATCACAAACTATTATCTGCTGCAAAAGAGTCAGAGACTGCACGCAAATATCTCTTAGCCCGTGGCCTTTCTATGGAGACTATTAAGAGGTTTAAGATTGGATATTCAATTAACTCCTGGAATGGAGTCTATGATCATCTCAGAAAAGAGGGCTTTAAAGAGGAGGATATGGTAAAGGCAGGTATCGTGGCCCCTAACACCAGCGGGAGCGGATGTCACGACAGGTTTCGTGGAAGGGTCATGCTGCCCATATACGATATCCAAAACAGGGTTGTCGGATTTGGGGGGAGGGTGCTGGATGATTCCACCCCCAAATATTTAAATTCTCCTGAGACCCCTATATTTAGTAAAGGTCATCTGCTTTATGGCCTTGATGCCGTAAAGAATAGTATCAGAGAGGCGGGTTATGCTATCCTTGTAGAAGGATATATGGATGTCATTGCCTTACACCAGGCCGGTGTCACAAATGTCGTGGGTACTCTGGGGACGGCCTTCACAATAAATCACCTGAGACTATTAAACCGGTTCTGTAAAGAGGCCGTGTTGACCTTTGATTCTGATCCGGCGGGGATAAATGCAGCGCTGAGGACGATGGACATTTTTATTGACAGTGAGGTAAAGGCGAAGGTTTTATTGCTGCCTGAAGGGGATGACCCTGATACGTTTATTGGGAAGAATGGAAAGGCCGCCTTCCTTGCGCTTGTGCAATCGGCTAAGGGTATTATTGATTTTGCCCTGGACCGGATCATCGATGAGGTGAGAAAGACAGCTTCAGATCAGGGCGACTCAATAAATTCAAAGGTTAAAGGGGCGGGAGATTGTCTCTCCATTATTAAAAAGATCCCTAACCGAATCGAGCAAGACCAGTACATCCAAAGGGTTTCAAAGGGGTTGGGGATTGAGAAAGAGGTCCTCCTTTCTGAGTTAAGGAGGGGTAACGAGAAGAAAAAAGGGGCACCTCCGGAAAAAGTCCCGAAAAAAGTTAAAGAAGCGGCAGTGGAAAAGCCAAAGGCTGAAGAGATATTACTCGGTCTTTTAGTTAAGGATTGGGCCCTCAGGAAAATGGTTGGAGATATCCTGCGTGTGGAAGATTTTACGAACCCGCAATTTCAGGAGATCGCAGGCCACTTATTAAGGTCAGAGAGGGATATCCATGAGATTATAAATAGTGAAGGCTGTAATCAGGGAATGAAGGATACGATGACAAAAATGGCTGTTAATGAGATGTATTTTGACTCACCGGAAAAGACATTATCTGACTGCATAAAGGTATTGCAACGGAATCGGCTCGATAGGGAGTTTAAAGAGGTTGAAAAGGAGATAGCTGCTGCAGAACTTGGTGGTATATTTGAAAGGGTAAAGGAACTTCTTTTGAAGAAACAGGAGTTGTTACGGCAAAAAAAGGTGCTATATGAAAATTAGCCGTCAACCAAAGAATTACCAAACCTTGTAAAGGGGGGATAAGATAAGACATGATGAAAGATGAAAAAATGACAGAGGTCCAGCATCTTATATCTGTAGGTAAGGAGAAGGGTTATCTCACATATGAGGAGCTTAACAATGCCTTGCCGGAGGATATTATATCCTCAGACGAGATGGACAGCATCATGATGATGTTCGGGGAGATGGATATTGATATTATTGATCATGTAGAGGAGGAAAACTATCAAAAACTCATAGCTGAAGAGGTAGAAGAGGAGGAAAAAGAGGAGAAAGAGATAGGGATCGGCATTGCAAGGACGGATGATCCTGTACGGCTCTACCTGAAAGAGATGGGGGATGTCTCTTTGCTCAGCAGAGAGGGAGAGATAGAGATAGCAAAGAGGATTGAAGAGGGGAAGAGGGAGGTCGAGTCTACCATCTTCAGTATGCCCTTTACGATCAACGAGGTCATTTCTCTTGGAGAAAAGTTGAAGGCCGGTAAGGTGGCGCTCCATGATTTCGTGGCCACCTTTGAAGAGGAAGGGGAAGAGGAATTTGAGGAGATAGTAGAGGAGGATGCAGAAGAGGTAAGGCAAAAGACCTTAGCGACCATCGAAAAGTTGAAGAGGACATTCAGAGACTTTAAAAACTATCAAAAAAAGTTAAAAACACATGTTGTGAAAGGGCCTGAAAAGGAAAAAGTAAAATTAAAGATCATCAACCTTCGGGGAAGATTAGCTGAGGTCATGATCTCGATTAATCTTAACTCAAAATTTATTGATACGATTATTGAAAGATTAAAAGAGTATAACAAAGAGATTCACCGGAGAGAAAACGACATTACTGTATGCACCAGGAAATTGAAATGTAAACCTGAGGAGCTGCAGGGGATCTTCAGGGGGATCAAGGGGAACAAGATCAAGCTTAAAAAGCTGATGAAGGCGACCAATAAGAGAGAAGGGGATATACAGGCATTAGAAAGGATCTACGCCTCCTCTATAGAGGCCCTGAGGAAGATTGAAGAAGAGACGGCAATCCCGGTCCCTGAGCTTAAGGAGGCTGTAAAGTCCTTAGAGATGGCGGAGCTTAAGGCACGTTTGGCCAAAAGTGAACTTATCGAGGCCAACCTCAGATTGGTGGTAAGTATTGCCAAAAAATATACGAATCGGGGTCTCCAATTTTTGGATCTTATCCAGGAAGGCAACATAGGCCTGATGAAGGCCGTCGACAAGTTTGAGTACCGGCGTGGGTATAAGTTCAGCACGTATGCCACCTGGTGGATCAGACAGGCGATCACCAGGGCTATTGCAGACCAGGCCCGTACGATCAGGATCCCTGTGCATATGATCGAGACGATCAACAAGCTGATCCGTACGTCCCGGCAGCTTGTCCAGGAGATCGGACGGGAGCCTACCCCTGAGGAGATTGCAGCTGAGATGAAACTCCCGGTGGATAAGGTAAGAAAGGTGCTCAAGATAGCCAAAGAGCCCATCTCCTTAGAGACCCCTGTCGGGGAGGAGGAGGACAGTCATCTTGGTGATTTCATAGAGGACAAGAAGGCCGTATCTCCTATCGAGGCGGCAATCAAGGCCAATCTGCATGGCCAAATTGATTCGGTGCTGAAGACTCTTACCCCAAGGGAGGAAAAGGTGTTAAGGATGCGTTTCGGCATAGGAGAATTGACAGACCACACCCTTGAAGAGGTGGGGCAGACCTTTGATGTTACACGGGAGAGGATACGCCAGATAGAGGCAAAGGCTTTAAGAAAACTGAGACATCCAAGCCGCAGCAAACGGCTTAAAAGCTTTGTTGATTAGGTAGGTTGCTGAAAAAGTACAGCAACCTGTCATTCCTTCACTTCGTTCAGGACGGTGTCTGAGGAGCCGAAGGCGACGAAGAATCTGATAACTCGTTGTTCTTCTTAGGATTCAGATCCTTCGCTTTGCTCAGGATGACAAGCAAAAAGGCTTTTTCAGCAGCCTGTTGGACTGGAGGGCCCATAGCTCAGCTGGTAGAGCTACCGGCTCATAACCGGTTGGTCCCAGGTTCGATCCCTGGTGGGCCCATCATATAAGATACCCATAGACATGGAATTCATTCCCAATGAGCAATTAAGATTTCTCGTCCAGATTCAGGAAAAAGACAGCCGGATTTTAGAGATTGCAGAGAAGCAAAAAATCCTTCCTGATATCATAGCCTCCTTGAGGGTCATCTTGGAGAGGGAAGAGGTAAATCTTTCAGAGGCAGTCACGGATCACGACAATGCCTCTAAAGAGCGGAGAGATCTTGAAGGCCGCCTCAAGGATGCAGAAGAGAAGGTCAGGAAATTAAAGGGCAGGATATCGGAGATTAAGACCAATAAAGAGTATCAGGCCCTGTTAAAGGAGATCGAGCTTGCCGGGCAAGAGAAGTCAGATATCGAAGAGAAGATCCTTATATTGATGGAGAAGATTGACGTCCTGAATGCCGTACGCACGGATAAGGAACGCATCGTTGCTGAAGAGGAGAGAAAGTTTAAGGAAGAAAAGGAGAAGATAGAAAAAGAATTCCAACAATTATCTGAAAGGCTCAAAGAGATAGAATCTCAGAAATCCGTTATTGTCTCCCAGATAGATTCCAAGGTCATATCAGAATATAACAGATTGATATCCGCAAGAAGAGGCCTGGCTGTCGTCCTGGTAAAGAATGAATTCTGCCAGGGGTGCCATATGCGCATCCCCCCTCAGATTTCCACAGAGATCCGGAAGAATGATAATATAATCCACTGTCTGAGCTGCCAGAGGGTCCTTTATTGGAAACCAGATTGACGATCTTTACAGATGGTGTAGCGCGCGGAAACACTGGTGATGGAGAATTTGGGGTACTCATAAAGAGGCAGATGCCTTAGCCAACAAGGCTGTAGATCAGAAGATTTTGACAAATGCGGACTAAGTAAAATAGATGATCGCCCTTCAATGGGAGGAAAGTCCGAACTCCGCAGGGCATGGTGCTGGGTAACGCCCAGTGGGGGTAACCCTAAGGAAAGTGCCACAGAGAACAGACCGCCTAAGAAAGGCAGATAAAACTGTCTTTCCGGCAAGGGTGAAACGGCGAGGTAAGAGCTCACCGCTCCATTGGCGACAATGGGGGCACGGTAAACCCCACCAGGAGCAAGACCAAATAGGGGGGCGTTTCAGCGGGGATAGATTTAAAATCTGTCCCCTGTACTGATGCAGGCGGCCCGTCCAAGCTCCCGGGTTAGGTCGCTTAAGGTCTCGAGTAATCGGGATCTCAGAGAAATGATCATCACCCCTTTGAGGGAGACCTCAAAGGGGGACAGGATTCGGCTTATTTTTTACTTAGTCCGCTTTGTTATTTGACAGCCTTCTCAAGTTCATCTGCGAGATTAACATAGTACTGGCGTTTCCCTTCACCCAGTTTCTCTTTTTCAACAAGATCAAATCTATTGAGAAGCTCTTTTTGAAAGGCCTCTGACAGGATGTTGTCCGCCATCATATAGAGTATATTGTCCTCTTTTTGAATATGCGGGGCCAATAGGCCGGCGAAATTCCTGGCATTCTCGACAATGGCCTTTTTGGCATCCCTGTCACCCGATACATATTTTTCAATCCCTTCTGCAAGGCCCCGTACATACCTCCGTCCTTCATCATGTTCCATCAGCATGACACCGATAGGGCCGCCTTCTCTTGGGAATCCCTTCTCCTCCATCGACTTGAAGAGGATATTTTCTTCCTTCCCATGGTGATAGCTGTCTGCAAAGTTCCTGATGAAGTCCGTAGCCTTTTTAAGGACATCGACCGGCACCTCACCCCCTTGATCGATCTTCTTCGATGCGACTTCTAAAACATGGAGCACCTTTTCGATAAGCCTGTGGTCGTTCTTTAATGCCTCTGTTGCTACCATAATCAATCTCCTCCTTGTTTACCTTGAAAATCACTTCGACGGGGTTAGAAAACCCCGCCTATCGCGCGGTGGGGGAATACTCCGTCTATCGTCGATAGGCGGGACATTTTTCGCTTTGCTCGCAGTGCTTGCATTGAGCGAAGCGAAAAATGCAAGCACTGCTTTGTCCCGCTTGCTGTCAGAAGTAAGCATATACACCTGGTTACCAAAAGGCTATGATTTTTGTCATGTAGGCTTCAGCGCACGGCCCTTATCCCTGCAAGAAAGGTGAAGCCATAGCTGGGAAAGCCGGGGATTTCGGTATACTCCTCATCAAAGATGTTGTTGAGTTTCAGGGTAAAATCGAGGGCCCCCAGAAGGGGATCCCTGTCTGCAACACGATAAGCCGCTGCCATGTTGACGATGCGGTGTGATGCGACGGTATCGGAGAGGGCATTACCATCCAACCCTATCAGGAAATCATAGGGATTGAATGACTCACCGACAAACTCTGCATTCAGGTCCAGGGTGAGCCGGCGGACAGGCTGATATATTGCCTCCAATGTCCATCTGTAATCAGGCCTGAATCCGAGATCCTCTCCGGTATCTTTGTTTTCCGTACTGAGCCTTGTGTATCCAATACGGCTGTGCAGCTTTTCTGTGATTGCCCACCGTAGAGCCGCCTCGGCTCCTGTAATTTCAGACCTGTAAATATTCACATAAGTAATCACAGCGGGGTCTCTGCTCCAATCAATGAGGTCCCTGAGCCTGAGTTTAAATGCGGTTACTTCGAGTCCCACCCGTTTATCGAGGAAGGATTGTTTAATCCCCGCCTCCAGGCTGACACTCTTTTCAGGTTCGAGGTCCGGGTTTCCTCCCACCGGGTGGTAGAGCTCTTCCAGACTCGGCGCCCTGATTCCAAGACCATAGGAGGCTCTAATCGTTGTGTGAGTTGATGGAAAAAGATAGAGGGCCGAGACCTTTGGAATTAATTTGTTCTCAAAGCCGGGACCGTTTTCAAACCGGGCCCCAGCCGTAAGGGAGAACTGTTTTTTGATCTTGAAGAGGTTCTGCAGATAAATAGCCCTGGAGATCCTTTTGCCATTCACATCCGGTTGTGCTAATGACGGCCCCATGCCAGGAGGAAAGTCGAGGTTTCCAAACTCTTTTTTCCTGACCCTCTCCCCTGTGTATTGAAGACCCAGGGACAGAACATTGTTCCCGCTATAATGAAAATTGTGCTGCATCTCAAAGGCATCCCTATCAGACTGGATATCAGAATCGATCTCTAATGGAAATGGCCTGTCTGCAGTTGCCGGATCCAGGGAATTTTCAGAATGAAGATTCGTGCTATAAGAGCTCAGCCTGATGCTGTAGTCCCACTGGTCCGAGGGGTATTGCGACAACTGGATGCTGTTTAACCAGTTATCCTCTCTGACATTGGAGTCTTTATCCAGTACAAAGAAGATATTGAAAGAGGTGTCTACCTCACAGCATACGGTATGATCATATTTTTTCCAGTCCCAGTAATATGTGGACAATTGCAAGAAAGAGTTTGGAGTTAACGGCAGGCTTAACTTTCCCTGGAGGCTATTATTCCAATAAGGGCCTGAAAAACGGAATCCCTCGGCACTTAACCTTTCATAACCTAAGGTGTAGGCAGTCTCGTTATAACGGCCTCCATAGGATACACGATCGTGGTATGTCGTGTGGGTCCCTCCACTGAGGGCATAGGTAAGTCCCGGTCTTTCCTGCGTGATGATATTCACCACCCCGCCGATCGCCTCAGACCCGTAGAGGGCGCTGTAGGAACCTTTAATGACCTCTATCCGGTCGACATTGTTGAGAAGGAGTCCCCCGATAGCCGGGTCCTGGGAATAGGGAGGATTGATCTTGATGCCATCAATTATGATCAGGGATTGATTACGATCCGCGCCTCTCAGATAGACCCCTGACCAGGGATCAGCCCCGCCAAAGGCGCTTATACTCAACCCAGGAGTCCCTCTCAGGGCCTCATCAACCGTCAGGCCCTGCTTTGCCTCAATATCATGGGACGTGATGACATCAATAGAAGCAGGCACCTCAGATACAGGTTCTTCAATCCTGCTTGCGGTTATCACAATAGGTTCAAGTTCTAAAGACGGTCTCTCTTCAGCGAAAGAGAGTGTGTTGAGACAGAGAGAGATGATTAAGGTTATGAGATAGAGGTTGTACATAAAGGGATAATGTTATAGCGGTCCTGATATACCCAACCTTCGTACCATCAGAAAGTGTAAAGAGAGAAGGCCCACAGTAATCCAGGGGAGGATTACGACATGGAAGGCAAAAAATCTTGTCAACGCCAACTGTCCTACGCTATCCCCCCCTTTAAGGAAATAGGTTATATAGGGACCGGCGACGGGGAATGTGCTCGGTATCTCTGCTCCGATGGTTGTTGCCCAGAAAGAGACCTGATTCCATGGCAGCAGATAACCTGTGAATCCGAAAGACAGGACAAGCAGGAAGAGACAAACCCCGACGACCCAATTCATATCCCTCGGGTGTTTATAAGCGCCGTGAAAGTAGATCCTCAGCATATGGATCAGTACCGTAATCACCATGATATTGGCGGCCCAGTGATGAAATCCTCTGACCAGCCATCCAAAGGGGACATTATTGGTGATATGCACGATGCTGTCATAGGCCTGGTCAATCGTGGGTCTGTAATACATCAGGAGGAGTATCCCGGTAATTATATTGATGACAAATAAGAGGAATGTAAAGCCGCCAAAACAGAACCAGAAGTTGATATGTTTGGGTACGGGTTTCTTTAATACCTTTTGAAGGGCTGATCTAAGATCCAGCCGGTCGTCAAATTCCCCATAGAGGAATCCTGTGGCGAGGGTAAACCAGTTTATCAATCCCCGTACATTGGCGCTCCTCTCTATCTTCTCGAACCATTTATATTTCACCTGAAAATTCCCCTGCTACCTTGCTGTCATTCTGAGCCCTTCGACGATGCTCAGGGTAAACTCCGCGAAGAATCTGATTAACCCTGGGCATCAGACCCTTCGCCTTCGGCTCAGGGTGACATGCCAGATTTTCATACCCCTTTGTACCCCTTCATCACTCTTATCCCACCACTACTGTGTCGCCGCGCAGCCTTACCTCATAGCTGGGAAGGGGGCGCGGCGGCGGGCCCCCTAACACGGCGCCATTAATATCGTACACCCCCCCATGACAGGGGCATATCAGCCGCTTCTCCTCAGGATGCCAACTTACGATGCACCCCAAATGGGTGCAGATAAGGGATAGGGCATATAAGTCTTTGTTAAGCCGGATGATCCCTGCAGGTTTTCCGCCTATTAAGACCTTTTTCATGTCCCCCTCAGACAGTTCAGTCAGGGGAAAGGATGCCTTGTTTCCTCCGGGTCCGCCTGCGGTCTTCTCGGTTGGCCACAAGTACCTGAGGCCGGCGTAGCTTGATAATACTGCCGTCGCAGCAACCCATAATCCGATCAGGGTGTTTACCGTAGAGTGCAGAAAATCCTTCCTCGTGATCTCTTCCATCTCTGATTCTCCGCCTCCGTTATTTTCCCTTTTTTTCACCCTTTATAAAGGTCCTGATGTAGTGTATGACCGCCCAGCGCTGATTGGGGGGCATGATCTCTTCTCTTGCAAACATCTGGGTGCCGTGTACCCCCTTTGAGACCGAGTAATACAACATCCCATCGCTCTTCTTGGACATGATATTATTGTCAGTAAAGTCCCTCGGCATCGGTTTATACTTTCCTATCAAAGCTGCATTTCCTTTCCCATCTCCATAAACACCATGACACACCTCACATTGGCCGGTATATAACTTTCTCCCCTCTCTCAGGCTGGTCAAGTCAAATGGGAGGGGGTTCTTCATATTGATATATTCCTTAGGATAGTATCCCGGGGCAGTTGTCGGGTCTTCTCCTGCCTTAATCACCGGGGGATAAGATAATAGAACAGCGAACAACAGAAGATACACCATTTTTGTGGCATTCATAGTCTCTCCTTATCCGTTATTATTTGACTCCAAGGAATTTGTTGATTGCATCCGAGATATTATCAACGATAGCATTAATCTTCTCCTCCTGATCTCCTTCTACCATGATCCGCAGAAGGGGTTCCGTGCCGGAATATCTTATAACAATCCTCCCTTTGCCGTCCAGACCTTTCTCAGCTTCTTGAATGACATGCCTTATCTGGGGTATTGAATCAAGGGGTTTTCTTTCCCGGACCTTTATATTGACCAATCTCTGAGGGAAGATCTTCATGCAGGAGGCCAGTTGCGACAGAGGCATTCCGGTCTTTTTCATCAGGGTCAACACCTGTAGTACTGTAATAAGGCCATCCCCTGTGGTATTGTAATCTAAAAAGAGGACATGTCCGGATTGCTCTCCTCCCAAATTACAGTTGGAACGGACCATCTCCTCCAGCACATACCTGTCCCCTACCGGGGTTCTGACCACTTTGATCCCTGCCTCTTTCATGGCGATCTCAAGACCGATATTGCTCATCACCGTGGCCACCAGTGTATCCTGACAGAGGCGTCCGGCCCTCTTCATCTCAAGGGCGCACATCGCCATCACCTTATCTCCATCTACAATCCCGCCCCTCTCATCCACGAGGATCACCCTGTCTGCATCTCCATCATGGGCTATTCCGATATCAGCCCCGGATTCCATGACGACCTTCTGCACCTTTTCAGGATGGAGAGAGCCGCACTCCAGATTGATATTCACCCCGTCCGGCTTGTCACCTATGGTGATGATGTGTGCTCCCAGTTCCAGCAGTACCGTGGGCGTAATCTTATAGGCCGCCCCGTTCGCACAGTCAATGGCTGTCTTGATACCTTCAAAGTCTATCCCTTTCGGGATCGTATTCTTTGCAAACTCA
>JACROQ010000104.1 GCA_016214375.1 Nitrospirota bacterium
GAGTCCTTAACTCCCCTGAACCGGCATCAAACTCGATCATCTCAGCGGCATATTCCAACGGGACGCGGACCTTTTCCTTAGACGCAAATATGTAGAACTCCTCGGGTTCCAAGATCAGGAATCCCTCTTTCGGCGCCTGTATCGGCTCCCAGTAGTCAGAGGCAAGATGGCCTCCGGCCTTGCTGAGATCGATGATAGAGCTGTTCTTCTTTGCCTTGAATCCAATGACCCCGTTGCTGGCATGCCCCTTTAAATCGACCCGCATATGAAGCCCGTCGCGGATAATCGCAGACCCTGCCGGCACCGGCACCCCTGCGTCGTCAAAGAGGAGGGTATGGGTCTGACAGACCTTCCGCAGATCGTCATCTTCCACCTGCTCCCTCCCGTCAAAAAGCCGCAACTGGTTCAGGCTCTGGCCTGTCTTTACCTTTATGGTAAAGGACCGGGGAAAGACCTCAAGGTATAACCTTCCAGAGTATCCCTGCGAGATCTCGTCAAACCGATACCCTCCGTCTGTGATCACCCGTGTAAAAATATCCAGTCTCCCGGTCGTGCTCTTCGGATTCGTCTTCCCGTTTATTTCCAGGGGGAGATAGAGCTCCTCGATTAAGGGGATCAGATAGACGTTCTTCTTTTCCAGGATGCCGTTTTCATCAAGGTCGATCTCATACATAAAGAGCTCGTTCAGGAGCTCATCCACCCTGCGGTGCTGAGGCAGGAAACTGCTCCTCACCCGGTAGGCCTTATTCCCGAGTCTCAGGTCCATGCTCGCCGGCTGGAGCTGCTTATCCGGGATCGGGACGGACGCCTTGATCCCCCCTTCCCTGATAAGCTGCTTCAATCTCTGGATTGGTAGTGTGCCATTCATCGTCGAACCCTTTCGACGGGGTTAGAAACCCCCGTCTAGTTTCATCCTCCTTGGTGGCCCGAAAAAACCCTATCCTCTTTCGGTTGAGGGTAACGATAAATCTTATCCTCGTAGTTTTTTACAATGACCTCCCGCTCGTTCATCCCTATGACAAAGTCCGGCGGTAACAACGGGATCTTGCCGCCCCCTCCGGGGAGATCGATTACAAATTTCGGGATGGCCATCCCGGATATCCTCCCCTGAAGCCCCCGGATGATATCGAGGCCGCACTCGACCGAGGTCCGCAGATGCTCAGTCCCGCGTGTCAGATCGGCCTGATAAAGATAGTACGGTTTCACCCGTATTGCAAGGAGTCTTTGCATCAGTTCCTTAATCGTCTCCGGGTCATCGTTGATCCCTTTCAGCAGGACGGTCTGACTGCCAAGGGGAATGCCCGCATCGGCCAACCGGCTGCACGCAGCGGCCACCTCTTCTGTTATCTCCCGCGGGTGAATAAAATTGATGTTAATATACAGGGGATGGTATCGCTTGAGCATCCTGCAAAGCCTCTGCGTGATACGCTGCGGGAGCGCACCCGGCACCCTCGTCCCGATCCTGATGATATCGAGGTGGGGTATCGCTCTCAGGCTTTTTAATATCTCCTCAAGCTCCCTGTCTTTCAGGATCAGGGGATCGCCGCCGGAGAGGATGACATCCCTGATCTCCTGATGCGCCCTGATGTATTCAATACCCTGCCGGACGACCTCTCGCGGGATCGGCGCCTTCCCGACAAACCTCTTCCGCGTACAGAATCTGCAATAGACAGGACACTGATGCGTCACCATGAGCAGGGCCCTGTCTTCATAACGGTGTACCACCGAGGGGACCGGACTGTCCCCTTCCTCATTGAGGGGATCATCAATCCCAACGTCATCGAGGAGTTCCTGCCCGTCCGGGACGACCTGCCTGTAGATCGGGTCCCCCTTCTCCCGGATGAGGGCCCTGAAATAGGGATTGATCCTCACCGGATATTCTTCGATGACCTTAGATATCTTCTCCTGTTCGAGATCAAACTCTGCAGATACCTGATCCCCTTTGATCAGGCTCTTTTTTAAGATATGCTGCCAGCGCTCCATATTATTGAACCCCCGCCACCGTCATCACCGCATCTTCCATCCCATGGATCAGCTTCTTCTCAAGGGAACAGACCGTGGCCAGCATCCCTCTTAGCCTCACACCCTCTTCCTCCACAAAGTAATAGGGGCAGAGGCGGACCCTGCCGGGCATTTGTTTTATTAAGCCCACCTCGCCCTTCGCGGGGACAGCGCCCTTTACGGGGACAGAATTTAATTCTGCCCCCCCCAAGCTGCCCAAGCTGTCGGGATTGTCATCCAAGTAGCTAACCTCGACGTGCCTCCCCCTGTGATATTCCTGCAGGATATACGGGGTCTTGTAAAAATCGTTCAGCGCCTTATCGAGGGTATCTCTCCACCCTTCCTGCGATATATCATGTCCGACGACAACACCCCGGCTCCCCCAGGCCAGCTCTGAGAATCCGGATGGCTTGATGACAAACTCCCTCTCCCCCTGGGTGGCCTCTGCCAGCTCCCGCCAGGAGGCTACGGGCCTCTCCCCCATTTTAAGACCGGGGATGATCCCATAGGGAGGCATCTCTGCCGGATCCATAATCCATGTTACAGGAAATATCGTCTGAAGTATAGAGAAGACCTCCTCCCCCAGCTCGCGGATCCAATACCCCCGGAGCCGCGGGTGGTGAAACAAGGCATAGAGGAGCTTCTCCTCGAGAAAGGGCTTAAAAGGCGGGGTTACCGTTACCCCCTTCTTTTTGGCGCTGTAGAGGATCAGCTCTGTCTTCGGGATATTTTTCAGATCAAAGAGCTCAAAGAATCTGTAGAGGACATCTATCTTATGCCGCCTGCCCTCTTCATCAAAGAACAGCCCCTCTTCGGTAAACAGGACCTCCTCCGGTCTCAGGGCAAAGGCCCGACCCCCGCCCTCCCTGACGGCCCTTGCCATCCACTCCATCTCAGACCGGTAGTCTCTGGATTCTTCAGAGACCACGATGGCGATGACAGGATCAGGGGTATGAGAAGCCGCCCTGAGCATATTCAGGAAGCCCCTGGTCATCCCCCCCCCTCCGCCGGCCACCTCCTCGCCCAGGAGGGCAGAGTAGGCCATCCCAAGGCTGCCGGTGATCCCCATGCCGCCGGGGACAGAATCCAGCTCTGTGGCTACCATCCCATCGGGTGTCAACAGGATATCCGGCCTGATGACGCCGGGAAGGAGCCCCTTCATCCGGTTCATGCGCGCATATTCTACCAACGCCTGAGGTTTTCCCTGATCTAAATATCCGGAAACCCACTCTGGTTGTCTGTTGTGGATGCTTTCGTAGTAGAGTTTGTTGGCGGCCTTATAGAACAGATAAAGGGGTGTGCCGAGCGATTCGATAAAGGCAAGTTCTTCCTTCCCTATGGAGAAAGGGACCGGAGAGATGCGCCAGAGCAGGTATACCCCGTCTCTGACTAATCTCTCCCTGACTTGCAAACACTGCTCTACCTGCGCCCTGGATGTAAGCATACCCTATCACCCTATGGAAGATATTAGCATAGTGGGGTAGATTACTGCAAGGATTTGGGATTGGCGGAGGCGGCCTGAGCCATCCTCTTCTGGACGATATACTCGTAGGGGATGGCTTCTACCTTGGGGTTTCTCAAACCCATCACATATATTGTCAGCGCCCTGGCCTGTTCCGGCGTCAGCCCAAAATTAGGCATCACCGTAGGGGCATAGTTTAACTGGGGATTTCCCGGGACGACCTTCTGGGGAGTTAAGAAATGTTCATAGACCCATTGGGACATCGTAGGATGCGGGCCTTCTATATGCGCAAAATCGTGGATCAACGAGAATGCAAGCTCGGTCTTGCTCCCTAACCCCGTCAATTCAGGGCCGATACTACCCCCTTCTCCATTGATCTTATGACATCCCCGGCACCCATACTGGAAGGTCAATCTCCTTCCCTCAAGGAAGGTTGCCCCCCATGAGAACTGCTCCGGAGTGACAGAGACATCATGCAGGTCCACATGGCATTTCACGCATGAGGACTGCACAAACTCCTTTGCCAGAAGCTGACGGTTTAGGTGGTGGACCGCCCCATGGGTGGCCTCGACCGTCACCGCCTGCCCGTCACCCTGATGGCACACGGTACACCCGAATTTATCCACCGGGTGGGTCTTCAGAAAATTCCCCGGGTGCGTCGTAAAGGGCTGCGGCTCTTTATCAAAGAGCGGATTCTCTACCCCTAAATGGCATGTCGTACACCTGTCGATCGCATTCAGTGACTGAATCCACACCTGCTGTATCCTGACCGGGGTAGCGGCAAACTCCGGTTTATTGAGCTTTGCGGCCAACTTTTCATTGTAGTCCCTCTGATACCCTATCCACTCCTTCCCGGTCTCTCTCCTGAAAATGACGGCCAGGATGATCAGAGTGGCAATCATCACAGCGGCAAATAGCCGATGCCGCCACTTCGTTGCATTTCTCTCCCACTTCAGGTCCATAAGTCCTGCCTACTTATCCTTTCTCTTGTATAACCTCTCCATAAAACTGGAGAGACCAATGATGGCAAATGTGATGGCCGCCGTTGTGACAATAATAAATATCCCTATGCCCGCCTTATTCCACATATCAGACTAACCTCCCATATCCCGGCTTCCTCCGCTATATTTTAAACCACGGAGTAATGATCGCATATTTTATTGAAAAGACCAGCCTTAAAGCAATCTTTATAGGTATTCCAACCATAATCAGGAACAACACCATCGTCGTAATGTATCTTACTACGCCGAGTCTCTTGAAGAACCCTTTAAAAAACCAGGCAGGGATGATAAGCCCAATGGCAAAGTAGGCAAGCATCAGGAGATCCGATATGGCCTTCCCTGCAAAGTCACTGATCCCAAGGTTCCTTGAAAACATCACAGGCAGGTCTCCAAGGCCTGCCGCGACAGGCTTATGCACATGCCCGTTCTCCCAAAGCCAGTACCAGTTCCAGTCAAGACCCCTGAACCAGACACCTATGATGATAAGCACCACCCACAGCGCCATGCCAAAGGAATAGTTTGTGACTGCAAATTTGCGCTCAGAGAAGGTATAAGATCCCCTTCCCTTTGGATTGATATCCAGGAAGGGGATGAGCATCAGTCCGATCATAATCAGGACCGGAAGTGCCACACCGGCGATCCACGGGTCGAAAAAGACCAGGAGTTCCTGAAGTCCTAAGAAGTACCAGGGGGCCTTCATGGGGTTTGGGGTGGTATCCCTGCTGGCCTCCTCCTCAAGGGGCGCCTGAACATAGAGGGACAGGAAGAGTAACAGGGCCGTAACGGCAAGGGCCATTAAAAATTCATTGTAGAAGAGATTTGGCCATGTAAAGGTTGTGTCCTCCGGCTCTTTTTCCACACCGGGGGCTGTCCCTTTGACAAGCTCCATCAGACCATAAGTCTTCTTGGGGCTCCGCGGGAATACCTCAAAAGATTTTTCCGGCATATCAGACCCTCATCGCATATGCCCAATAAATTGGGCAACTACCCGTTAATGAATTGGGCAACTACTTACAGTGGTCCTGAAAATCCGTCCTTCCTCACCCTCCAGAAATGGACGGCAAGAAATACTACCACAAACAAAGGTAAAACAACACAGTGCAGGACATAGAACCGGAGGAGCGCATTCTGCCCCACCTCCGTCCCCCCCAACAGCATGAACTTGACGTCGTTATCAGGCCTCATCCCTAACTCCGCACCAAACGGCCCCTCGACTCCAAAGAACGGCGTTGCAGCGGCCATCTTTGTCCCCACCGTGATCGCCCAGAGTGCAAGCTGGTCCCATGGCAGCAGATACCCGGTCCAACTGAGCAGGAGCGTCAATACCAAAAGCAGTACCCCGACAATCCAGTTGAATTCTCTCGGCGGCTTATAGGCGCCGGTAAGGAATACCCGCGTCATATGCACCCATACGGTAAAGACCATCCCATGGGCAGCCAACCGGTGCACATTCCTGAATGTAGACCCGAAGGACACGACCGTCATGATATCCTTAATATCCTGATAGGCGCGTCTAGTGTCAGGGACATAGTAAAACATCAGGAGTACCCCTGTTACGGTAAGTATCACAAAGAGGAGAAGGGATGTCCCCCCCATGCACCAGGTATATCTGATCTTTATGGATTCTCTTCTCGTCTTGACAGGATGGAGGTGGTAGAGGACGTTGCTAAAGGTAGTCAGCGACCTGTTACGTGCGGTATCCTCATATCCGTGACGGAATACGGCCTTCCAGAATGGGGTGCTGGTCACCCAATTGGAAATCCTGTTCATCAGCTTACTCATCTATGCCTCCCTGCGATCAAATCTCCCTACCCCTTTAAAAAGAACGGCTCCACCTCACGCGAGGCCTCTTCAACCCTCAGCCCATTCTCAGTGGAGACCGGATCAGGGTCCTGCCGGTGGTTAAAGTCCACTACCATCTGTCCATCCACAGGATCAATCGTAACCGCTGTACGCCAGAGCAGTTTGGGCGCCGGCCCACCGAGCACATTTCCCGCAATGTCATAAATACTTCCATGGCAGGGACATTTAAATTTTTGTTCATCCTGAAACCAGTTCGGTGTACAGCCCAGGTGCCTGCATATGGAGATCATCGCATAGATGCCGCGTTCATTCCGGACTACCCATATCTGTCTTTCCTTTTTCCATTTCTCACTCAGCCCCATCGGGTAGTCTGAGGGCTTTCCGATCTTAAAGACCTTTTGGGACTCGTAGAGCACATTGGGAAAATAGAACTTGTAGCAACTGAAGGCTGACCCCCCGGCCGTGGCCATCACACCTCCCCACCCTACTAGGGAGAAAAAGTCCCGCCGGGTGATATGTTCATCCCCATCATGGTTCATTTCGCAGAGACCTCCTCAATCTCTTCGATATATTCAAAAACCTCTAAGGTGACGGCGCCGGTCGGACAGCGCTTGGCACAGTATCCACACCGGATGCACCGTTCTTCATCCTTAAGCATCGCGGTCCCGACCTGCGCCACCAGGGCGCTGTCACCCCGCATCAACTCTTCCCAGGATATCCTGTACCTCGCTTCAACCACCTTTCTCAGGTCTTCATCTCCCTCCACCTCAGTGACAGGGACCATCTTGAGGCAGAATGTCGGACAGACATCCACACAACCCCCGCACAGGATACAGAGATCGCCGTCGAAGATTGTATTGATGTGGCACTTATAGCAACGCCTGGCCTGGGCGGCCGCCTCATCCTCTCCATATCCGATCTCCACGAGGGAAAGATCATGCCTCCTCTCCTTCGCCTTTAGGGCAGAGGGCTCTTTCCGGCCCAGGAGATCAAAGTCCCTGAACATCTTATATTCCTTAGGGTCGCCCACGGGATGCATGATCCCCTTTTTCCTGATCCCGATACTGACCCCCCGGAGGTATTCATCAATCGACCTTGCCGACTTTTGTCCTGCGGCAACCGCGGTAATCAACAGCTTGGGCCCATAGGCAACATCACCAGTGGCAAAGATGCCCGGCACATTGGTCTTATAATTATCCAGATTCACCTTCAGGACGCCCGGCCTTACCATCTCGATACCATCATCCTCTTTAATAAAGGAGAGGTCAGCGGCCTGACCTACTGTGATGATCACCGTATCGCACTCTATGACCGACTCTGAGTTCGGGGCATACTCCGGATTAAATCTCTTGTTTTCATCAAAGACCCTGACGCACTTTATCGTTTCAAGACCAGCAACCTTGCCGTCCTTCCCTACAATCCTCTTTGGACCACGCCCATCATGGAGGATGATCCCCTCCTCTTCCCCTTCCAGGATCTCCACGGGGTCGGCAGGCATGATATCCCTCGTCTCAAGACATGCCATATGGACCTCTTTCGCTCCCAGACGGACCGCAGACCTTGACGCATCATAGGCCACATTTCCCCCGCCGATCACGACTACCCTCGGCCCGATCTTTGGCGGCCGGCCATAATTGACCGCCCTGATAAAGTCCATCCCTATCAGGGCACCGTCCAGATTAGCGCCCTCGATCGGGAGGGCGCGTCCAAGCTGGAGTCCCACGGATATCAATATAGCCTTATAGCCCATCTCCTTGATGTCCTTAAGGGACAGGGCCTTGCCGATGGGTGTATTACACTTGATTTCTACGCCTAATGCCTCGATAGAGGCTATCTCTGTTTTGATGAGTTTTCTGGAGAGTCTGTAGTGGGGGATGCCTTGCACCATCATACCCCCTGGCTCAGATTCGGACTCAAAGACCGTCACCTTGTAGCCAAGGAGGGCAAGGTCATGTGCTGCGGAAAGACCTGCCGGACCCGCGCCGATGATCGCAACCTTTTCGCGGGTACCCAGTCCGGCCTTACTGCGGCGTGCATTGGAAAACCTGACGACACCTGAGGGATCGGTGATCGCCTCTACACCATATTTTTCTGTGACAAAGCGCTTGAGAGCCCGGATGGATACTGCCTCATCGATATAACCCCTGCGGCAGGCGGCCTCACAGGGATGACCGCAGACACGTCCGCAGGCAGAGGCAAAGGGATTAGGCGCCCTTGCAATCGCGTAGGCCCTCTCATAATCACCCTCGGCAATTGCCTGGACATAGGCCCCGGAATCCGTCCCCACAGGGCATGAGGTCCTGCACCGTACCAGTCCGGCAAAGTAATCTACGTCAGGGACGACTACACGATATCTCTCCTTCAAGGCCCCCCTCATCCTGATATATCAATTGCCCCGCCCCTTTTTTAATAAGGGCCTCGCAATGAAACCTCCAACCCAAGGCCTGCTACCAGGCCTCCTCATCATATTGCGATGGATTGATCAGATCACGAATCGATACAATACCGACTACCTCGCTCCCTTCTGTGACCGCCAGGTGCCTTACCTTCTTCTGATCCATCAGGTCCCCGGCCTCAAATATGGTCTTAGTACTTTCTATAGTCACCAGGGGAGAACTCATCACCCCTTTAACCAGATAACTGCTCCCATCCAGCCCCTTTGCTACCACCTTCCTGACGATATCCCTCTCCGTCACGATCCCGACAAACTTCCCGTCCGCCTTATCCACTACCAGTACGCTCCCTACATTTTTTGCATCCATGATCCCAGCGACTTCCATAGCCGTAGTCTGTTTGTCCACGGTGACAATGTTTCTTGCCATCACTCTCTTGACAGGTATCATCTGTACAGCAACCTCCGTTAATTTAATAGAGCAGGGATTATTACTTTAGCATGTTACGAATTTGCCTGTCAATAGGTTTTTGAGGTTTTGGCGTAATGTCTTGGTGAAGGGGGGATGTCCCTTCGCTCCTGGCCTTCGCAGTTGACCTATCTAAGGTTCGCAGGCGAGGAAGCCTTCCAGCCTCTAAAGGGCTGGCTTTTTTCGCTTCGCTCAATGCAAGCACTGCCCTCTGCCTGCTCACCTTGATAGGTACCCAACTGCTCCGGCAAGTCGCGAAGGGACATCCCCCCTTCACCAAGGCGCTACGTTTTTTTTGTATTAGCTTTTGCGTTAGCGCCCTTGCTTTTTTCCCCACTCTGTACTATCTTTCCCATCAAATGGCTAAGCATGATTACGATCTCATTGTCATCGGGGGCGGAGCCGGGGGGTTTGTCTCCTCAAAGCTCGCAGCAGGTCTGGGTAAGAGGGTTGCGATGATTGAAAAGGACAAGCTGGGGGGGGAGTGCACCCTGTATGGCTGTGTCCCGAGTAAGACCCTGATCCGGACAAGTCAGTTAGCCCGGGAAATCAGGAATGCAAAGAGATACGGGCTGGCCATAGAGCCGCCTCCGAAAATAAGTACAGAAGGCGTGTTGCCCCATGTCCGCTCTGTGGTCCAGAAGGTCTACGATAGTCATCTGCCGGATGCCTTTCAAAAACTCGGCATCGACATCCTGTTCGGGCCTCCGAGATTCGTAGACAACCACCAGATTGAGCTTAATGGGAAGAGGCTCTCGGCCAGACGGTTCATCATCTCAACCGGCTCATCCCCTCTAATCCCGCCCATTGAGGGGCTAAATACCATCCCCTATCTGACCAATGAGACTATCTTTAGCCTTGGAAAATTGCCTCCATCCCTGATCGTCCTCGGCGGCGGGCCGATCGGCGCCGAACTGGCCTCGGCCTTTAATCTCCTGGGGGTGAGTGTTTCCATCGTTGAGAAATTTGAACGAATCCTGAACCGGGAGGACCTGGAATTAGTTGACAGATTGTCTAAGAAGATGCTGGAAGACGGGATAAACCTGCTCACCGGATACACACCCCTGAAGTTCAGTATGCAAGACGGCCGGATCACCCTGGCCCTGCAGGACGCTAAAAACCAGACAAAGGAGATCCAGGCAGGGGCTGTCCTCGTGGCCATAGGACGACAGGCGAATGTCGAAGGCCTCTTTCTTGAGAATGCCGGAATTGAATACACCCTGAAGGGGATCAGTACCGATCCCACCCTTCGGACCACCGCCCCGGACATCTATGCCTGCGGCGATGTGGTCGGTCCTTATCAGTTCAGCCACATGGCAGAGTATCAGGCCATCATTGCCACACAGAATGCCCTCTTCCCCTTTAAAAAGAGGGTGGATTACAGGGATGTCACCTGGTCGGTATTCACAGATCCTGAGATCGCCCATGCCGGATTGACTGAGGAAGAGGCAAGAAAAATTCATGGTGATAACATAAAAATTTATCGCTACGAATACAGCAATATTGACAGGGGAAAGACGGACGCGGCCGAGTTTGGGATGAGCAAGTTTATCTGTGACCCGAAAGGGAGACTCCTCGGGGCCCACATCTTAGGGGCACGGGCAGGAGAGATTATCCACGAGGCGCAGGTGGCAAAGTCCCTCGGCCTCCCCTTTTATAAGTTGTATTCCGTGATCCATATCTACCCTACATTTATAGATATGGTGAAACACCCGGCCAAACTCTGCTATATTGACAGACTCCAGAATAACCCTTTCCTGAAAATCCTGAGGAGATTTCTATAAGGCATGTTTCCCTCATATTGATCCTGCTGACAGCCGTATTTCTGCAGACGGCTGTTTCTCAGGATGGAGGGGAGATCTTTATCAGAGAAGACTTCAACAGCCTTGATGCATGGAAACCACTCTACTTTCCCAGGATAAAGGCACACACTCAATATACGATAGTTACTGAGGGTAACGAAAGCTATTTAAGGACAGAGAGCAATGCCTCTGCCTCGGCAATGGTCTATACCAAAGAGTTTAATGTCTATGAGTATCCCAGGATACAATGGCGCTGGAAGGTGGACAATGTCTACAAAAAGGGAACGATAGGGACAAAAGAAGGGGATGATTATCCCATCAGGATCTACGTCACCTTTAAATACGATCCCAGGAAGGCCGGGGTGTTTGAAAGGCTGCGCTACGAGGGTGCAAGACTCATTTACGGAGAATACCCCCCGCACAGCGCGTTAAGCTATGTCTGGGCGAATAAAAAACATGATGAGAGGATCGTTACAAGCCCTTATACGGAAAAGGGGAGGATTATCCTCCTCCGGAAGGGGAATACACATGTCGGCCAGTGGCAGACAGAGGATGTGGATATTCTCAAAGACTATCGGGCCGCCTTTGGCGAAGACCCGCCGGCTATCGCAAGCCTCGCCGTCATGAACGATTCGGATAACACCGGCGAGGGGTCAGTATCGTATCTTGATTATATCTATCTGGCCCCTTAACCCCCAAAGAGCCATCGCTTGAAATTCCAGAAGTGGATGAGCTTATTCACAAAGGCGGCCTGGTCAACCTTTGTGGCAAGGCCTTCGATCTGGAGGCGATTTTTCTCGATCTCTTTGTCCTGGGCCCTCTCCAGTCCCCCGTCCGCTATAAAGAGCCTTATCTTTTCAAGCTCCCCCGCATCAAGCCAGACGCCATGCCTGCCGCACTCATCAATGATGACCCCGGATATGCAGGCAAAGTTTTTCCGGTTCATCATCTTATGGCAGCGGACGCAAGGGATATAGGCTACGGCCTCCGGCAGGGGCGGATGGAAAGATTGGCTGTCAGGATTCTCTTTCCGGTAGACATCAGACTCCCGGGTGGCCCGGCGAAACTCCCCGCGGTCAAGCCATAGGCCGCAGCACTGGGGACATACATTATATTCTTCGCCCTCCTGAGTATGGACATCGAGGATCTTATGACATCGTGGACATTGAGGGGAGACACGCTCTCCTTCGTCAAAAGACTTTTCTCCGCCACAGAAAGGGCAGATTGATAATCGCACATTGTAAGCCTTCCCACAATGCGCACAATTTGTCGTCTGGGTCATAGTCCCCATTATCATTGGCGCCCCCGGGGTGAATCGAACACCCGACAAACGGTTTAGGAAACCGCTGCTCTATCCGACTGAGCTACGGGGGCGTGAAAGGTTCATCGTGACATCAAGATAGGTAAATATCATGGGGTGTGTCTCCTGACTGATTCCTTTGAACTGAACGCCCACAGCGAACAGACCATCTACAGGTTTTATCCACCGCACCACCCCAAAGACATCTTCTCTTTCTTCTCCAACGTCATATTTAAAAAAGATCGTCAGCAGCAGCTCTGTATTGATATCAAAGGCCCTGTCTGAATAAAGGGATACACCACCGCTGCTGATATTGATTGCATATCCGTTTAGGGAATCCTCAGGATTGATAACCTTTATGGCTATCTTCCCCAACAACGAGATCCTGTGACCCTCTCTGCGGTTCATTGCTGACCCCAATAGTCTTCTGTCATGCGCCTGTTAATATACTACAAAAAGCCTGCCCCATACAATACTTCTTTTATCCATACTTCTTCTATCTATACCTTTAAGTGGCGTCATTCTCCAAGTCCGGGGCCTTGTCCTTTTTATGCTCAAGGTTCCTTATAAAGACCTCCACAATATTTGGATCAAACTGTGTTCCTGAATTGTCCTTTAACACACCCATGGCCTCCTCATGCGTCATCTTCCTCCGGTAGGGGGTAGCCGTGGTCATCGCATGGTAGGCATCTACTACGCTTATAATGCGGGCCATCAGGGGGATTTCTTCCCCCTTCAGACCGGAAGGATAACCGGTCCCATCATAGCGTTCGTGGTGATGCCGGATAGCCGGCAGTACATTCTGGATTTTAAGGATCTTGGTAAGAATTTGGACACTCAGGTCTGGAATTTTTTTTACTACATCCCATTCCTCCTGGGTCAGAGCCCCTTGTTTCAACAGGATATTGGCGGGGATATTCAGGGCGCCCACCCCATAGAGCGTAGAGGCTATCCTGAGTTCCTTGATCTCCTCATCGCCGAACTGGAGAGACCGGGCGATCTGGAGGGCCGTACGGGTCACCGCATTAAAGTGTCCCCTGCGGAAGGGGAGTCTCGCCTCTACAGAAGTGGCAAGGTCTTTAAATAACCACTCCTCGGCCTGTTCCATTAAGGTCTCGGCCTTCACGGGCTCCTTTTCAAGGAATGCCTTGATGGTTTCACCATAGAGGACCGTCCTGTTACGCCCCTTTTCTTTAGCAAAATAGAGCGCCTGATCCGCCGTATCGATCAGACCCTCCCGGTCATGTGCATCCCCGGGAAATGATGCGACTCCGATACTTACGGTGACATGGATGGTTTCGCCTGCCAGGACGGTCATCGGAATTTCATGGATCTTTTTCCTGATACGTTCTGCAAAGGTGAAAGCATTAGAAGATCCGGTTTCCGGAAGGATGACAGTCATCTCTTCGCCTCCATACCGGGCAGCCAAATCGGAGCCTCTGATCTCTTGAAGGATTACTGTGCCTATTGACCGCAGGATTGTATCCCCTGATGGGTGACCATAGGTATCGTTAACCTTTTTGAAGTAGTCGATGTCCATCATCAGGAGGGACAGGGGAGACGCATACCTGGAGGCACGGCTGATCTCTCCTTCTAAACGCTTCTGAAATTCCCTGTGGTTATACAGGCCGGTAAGTCCATCTGTGCTGGATAGCCGGGTAAGTTCCTCATGGGAGGACTGGATAGAAGCCGCCATCTCATTGAAGGTATCAGCGAGCTGTCCGATCTCATCTTCTCTCCTGAGATTGACACGGCTGGCAAGGTCTCCATGGCTCATTGCCATACTGGCCGATGTGATTTGCCTGATAGGACGGGAGATTCTCCACCCCAGGATCCCCGCAATGGTGAGGAGAACAATGGAAGCAGGCAGGTCAAAGAAGAGATATTTTCTAACAGAGATTCCTGCATAGATTGTTTCCTCAGGTGTCATGATCCCGATACTCCATTTATTCAGGTTATCGCTCTCCTCTGGTATCTTTTTATAAGTGATATAGGATGGGATCCCTTTATAGGAGATGCTCATATCCCCGCTATCTCCGGCCATCATATGCCGGAGGGCGGACTGGTAGGATAAATCGTCGCCTGGAAGGAGGGCGGGTGGAAGAGACTCTCCAATCTCTTTATCGGTATGGACGATCAACTGCCCCTTCTGGTTCACTACCACTATAATATCGATGGGATGCGCTACATTCCTGACAAATCGGGTAATGCTGTCCAAATAGATTTTTAAATAGAGGACACCCAATAGCTTATCCCTCCGGTTAAAGACAGGAATGGCCCCGGGTATTATCCACCTTCGGGAGGTCCCGGAGAACAGCGGGAGACCATAATAGACTCTTCCCTGTTGAAAGGCTATTGTCTGCATGAAAAAGGGCTCCCTGGATACATCCGGATCCCGTTTTCCGGAGGACATCGAATCCCTTTGGGTCACAAGGCTGATGACCCTTCCGTCCCTATCTGCAAATCCGGCTGATTCTATCACCTCCGGGGATAAAGAGACTATCTGGTTCAAGGCCTTTTCCTGTTCTTGTTTGTAAATAGCCTTCTCCTGTGTTTCCTCAAGATATCGCACGAAGGCGCTATTCTGGGCAGCAATAAGGAGGCTGTTACTGGAGGTAACAAAGAGGATAACGATGTTTCTCATGCTGCTGTTGACCTCGAGTTCCTGCTCTTTAAGCGCTGCATGGAGAAGTGCCTCCCGGCTGCTGGAATAGGCATAGAAACTCCCAACGATCAGCGGGATAACCCCTATGATGAAAAAGAGAAGAAAGAGTTTTGTGTAAATACTCTTATGGGGAAAGACTTTTCTTAATATCGTTACCATTTTCAGGTCTCATACCTACGATCTATTTTGATGAACTCGTAAAAAGTCCTTCACTGTCACTCTGAGCCCTTCGCTTATCATTCTGAGGGAGCGAAGCGACCGAAGAATCTTGCTCAGGGTAAACTCCGCGAAGGGTCTGATAACCTATTGTTTTATCAGATTCTTCGCTTCGCTCAGACGCCGTCCTGAACGAAGTGAAGGAATGACAAATGGTGCTTCTGGCGATTTTTTACGAGTTCATCTATTCTAAGTTATACCATAATGCAGGCTAAAATATAAGCTGTTTCAAAGAAGGGCCTGAAATTCCCACAAGAAGTCATCCCACAAGAAGTTTCTTGACGCCTTATAGTATAACTGGTACCATGCCCCCTACTATTATTTATCAGGTAACATCAGAGAAGGTGGCCCTATGGCTGAGCCTGCGTTGTCCGGGGATCATTTAGACCTTATCCTCGAAAAGATGTATGCGGTAAAGGGATGGGATTTTCGCCGTTACCGGAAATCGAGCATCATGCGGTGTGTTGAGCGGAGATTGGCCCTTTCCAGATTGCCCTCCAGGGATTATATAGAACGGCTTGATCACCAACCGCTCGAATTTAACACCCTCTTTCATCACATCACTATAAAGGGCAGTGGCTTTTTCAGGGACCCTGAGGTCTTTAACCATATTGAGGGGGAGGTGCTCCCTGTGACCTTTGAGAGGTTAAGGTCCCAAAACCGTAACATGCTCAGGATATGGAGCGCTGGCTGTGCGAGGGGGGAGGAGGCCTACTCCATGGCCATACTCTTGCTCCGCTTAATGAAGGGGCGTTTCCCCTTATCTCATGAAATGCTCATGAACCTCCGGCTCACAAAGGGGTATGAAAATTCAGCATGTCACCCTGAGCCGAAGGCGAAGGGTCTGATGCCCCGGGTTAATCAGATTCTTCGCTGCGCTCAGAATGACAGCAAAGTGGCAGGGGTATTTTCAGGTGAAAAGTTTACCGCCAAGATATTCGCCACTGATATTGACGAGGCCGCTATAGATCTTGCCAGGAAGGGGATTTATCTCAAGGAGTCCTTAATAAATGTCTCCCCTTTTTCCCGTGGCCAATTCTTCAGGCCCGCGGAGACCGGCTATCAGGTGACATCATCTGTGAGAAACCTCGTCACCTTCGGCGTCCATAATATGGTTTCCGACATACACCTCTCCCATATGGATATCCTCCTCTGCCGTAATCTGTTAATCTATTTTGAGAAGGACCTTCAGGAGAAGGTATTCGAGAAGTTTTGTTATTCCCTGAATAAAGGGGGGTTCATGATCCTCGGAAAGAGTGAGGTCGTCCCCCCTCTGTTCCGGGAGCGATTCCGCGAGATTGCAAGAAAGGAGAAGGTCTATCAAAAGATTTAATATGCCATTTCATAATACAACCCTTCGCACCAAACTGGTCATCACCTTCCTCCTGATCGTTCTTGTACCCACGACCCTGATTGCTGTCTTCTCCGAAAGACTGATCTCCCGGAAGCTGGGTGAAGAGATTCAGCATACTATGGAACAAAATATACAGGGGGCATGGGCCCAGTACTATGTCCGGGCCGATCAGATGAAGTTCGGGATGCTCCAGCTTACTGAGGAGACAGAGACAGCTATCTTGAAGGGGGATAAGACCTTGTTACGGAAGAGGCTGAACAACTGGAAGAAGAATAGGCCGTATGTGGATATCTGGACAATCGTGGACCAGGAGGGAAAGGTCCTTGCAAGGCTGAACAGCGAAGAGTCAGGAGACACCTTAGGCCTGAACGGTGTTGTGCAAAGGGCCCTATCCAGCGGAAGACCTGTGATCTCAACAGAGGTGGTCCCCAGGGAGATCCTCCTGAAAGAGGGGGAGGGGCTTGCAAGCGAGATCATTATACCCGTCATTTCAAGTCCCCGTGAAGGGGAGTACAGGCCAAAGAGTGCATCCGTAACGGATGCGCTGATGCTGACCGTTGTGGTTCCGGTGATGGATAAGGACGGCGTTGTGGGGGCCATCATTGCCGGAGACATCCTGAACAAGGACAATTTTGTCCCGGATGCGGTCGCCGAAAAGATCCCGGGGACCTTTTCTTCCATCCTAATGGATGGCGTCCGGATCGCAACAACCCTGCCTACGGCAGCAGGCTTCAGGGCTATCGGCACCCTGCTTCCTGAGGCCATCATGGCAGAGATCAATAAAGAGAAGAGGTATAGCGGCACTCTAACCCTCCTGGGAGAAAGATATATCGCCGCCTACGACCAAATCAAAAACAACAAGGGGGAACCCGTAGGAAACATCTTCGTCGGGGTTCTGGAGACCAGGTTCCTGGCCCTCCAGAGATCTAACCGTCTCGTCATCATCGTCATTACCGGATTGAGTCTCCTTTTTGCCCTTATGGTGGCAATCTTCGTGGCCATCAGGATCACAAGACCTCTTAAATTGCTGGCACAAAAGACAAGAGAGGTCTCCTCCTGGGACACAGATGCCATGATACCCGTAGAGGCGCCGGAGGATGCTAAGGACGAGGTGGTCATCCTCGCAAGGTCTTTCTACTCCATGATTGGAGAGATTAAGGAAAGGAATAGAGAGAAGGAGAGACACCTGATCGCAATGGAGAAGAAGACAGAAGAGCTCTCCTCCCTGAACGAAAGGCTCCAGGCCTCCAACCAGGAGCTGGAGGTGGCTCTCGAAGAAGCCCAGTCTCAGCAGGAGGAGCTGCAGTCTGCGAATGAGGAGCTGACCATCTTAAATGAGGAGCTGGAGAAGAAGTCGAACGAGTTGCTGGACGCGAATATGCAGATAGCGGCAGAAGAGGCGGAACTCAAGAGGATGCGGGATCAGCTCCAATTGATCTTTCACGGCATCAAGGACTATATCTTTCTCCTGGACCCCTCCTGCACCATCCTGGATGTCAATAAGGCCTTTCTTGAGGCCTATAACCTTCAGGAAAGGGAGGTCATCGGAAAAAAATGCTATAAACTGGTCTATGGCTTGGATCAGTTTGCCCCTGACTGCGATGTCACCAAGGGAAGCGATATCAAAGTCCCTCATCGCTTTCACGCCGTTACAAAGGACAACAGGGTCCTGGAAAGGCATGTTTTCCCTGTCTTAGACGGGAACGGAAGGTTGGTCAATAAGATAGAATATATCCGGGATGTCACCATTGAGACGACATTGAAAGAGCAACTCATCCAGGCTGAGAAGCTCTCCTCACTCGGGGAGATACTCTCCGGGGTTGCGCATGAACTCAACAATCCCCTGACCGGGGTCATCGGGTACTGCGAGCTTCTCCACGAGACAACGCAGGATAACGAACTCAAGGAACAATTTGGCAAGATCAATGAGGCCGCTCTGAGGTGTAAAAAGATCATCGAGAATATGCTGAGCTTTGCACGGCAGAATAAGGTCACCAAGAAATTTTCGGACATTAATGAGGTGATCAGGCAGACCGTGGAATTAAAGACATATCCGCTTAAAATAGATAACATTGAGGTCAACATGGATTTAGATAAACAACTTCCCTATACCATGTTCGACACCCATATGATCCTTCAGGTCTTTTTAAACATCATCAATAATGCCCATATTGCCATGGCAGATAAAGGGGGACGCGGGAGGCTGTCCATAAAATCCGGGTACGAAAACGGGAGGATAAAGATCTCCTTTACAGATACGGGTGTAGGGATCCCTGCGGCAAACCTTAAAAAGATATTTGATCCATTCTTTACCACGCGGGAGATCGGCAGGGGCACAGGGCTCGGTTTGAGTGTCTCTTATGGCATCATCAAGGAGCATGGAGGAGAAATCTATGCTGAAAGCAGTCCGGGTGAAGGCACCACATTCCATATAGACTTGCCTGTTGTCCATCCTAAAGACGAAATCATAGAAGGCAGGGATGAGACCTCTCATCAGGAAAAGGGGGCAAAAGACCCCAAGAAAAAGATTCTCATCATTGATGATGAATCGATGCTTCTTGATCTCTTTAAGACTGTTATTGAAGAGGCCGGGCATGAAGTGGATGCGACATCCGATGCCAGGCTGGCATTAGAAAAAATAAGACGTACGGCCTATGACCTTATCATCTGTGACATGAGGATGCCCCATATGAATGGCAAGGATTTTTACTGGAAGGCAGAAGAGCTGAGCCCGGGGCTGAAAAAGAGGATCATATTCTCGACCGGGGATGTCGTCAATGCAGACACCCAGAGTTTTCTCAAGCAAAGCGGGGCCAGATGGCTCGAAAAACCCTTTACCCCCACAGAGCTAAAGAAGTTCCTATCCGGTTATTTTAATGCCTGAGGGAAATTGGTGGAATTGTCACCCTGAGCCGAA
>JACROQ010000105.1 GCA_016214375.1 Nitrospirota bacterium
GGCTTTTTGCACATTTATCGTGATGATCATTTTTGTGGTCACCAAATTTTCCCAGGGCGCATGGATTGTTATCTTTCTTATCCCGGTCCTGGTATTCATCTTTTCCCGTATCCATCATCACTACAAAGATTTAGAGACGGCACTATCGCTTGAATCTTTCAGCATGCTGCCCTATGTCAAGCGTCACCGGGTCATCGTGCCCATTAGCAGTGTGCATAAAGGCACGATCAGGGCCCTGCATTATGCACGGACCCTGTCCAATGACGTTACTGCGGTCCATGTGTTAATTGACCCCGCCGAAACCGGCAGAATAAAATCCAACTGGGATTATTGGGGAGATGGGGTACGGTTGGAATTGATTGAATCACCCTACCGTCTATTATTGGAGCCGCTGCTTGATTATATTAAAAGAATAGCCGGCCAGAGGCAACCTGACGAGATCATCACGATCGTCTTGCCGGAGTTTGTGCCGGTTAAAAAATGGCATAATCTGCTGCACATGCAAACTGCTTTCGTCCTGCAGATCGGCCTGCTGGGATTAAGGGATATCATTATTACCGAAGTGCCATACCATTTACACAAAGAGGCAGTGAAAGGATAATTCTTGCCATGGGAAATATATCCAGAAGACAAATCGTCATCGTCGGCTGTGGTCGTGTCGGTATAGAATTGGCAAAATCCATCTTCAGAAGGGGATATTCTGTAACCATCGTAGACTCAAGCCCCCGTGCCTTTGACCGGTTAGGTTCTGACTTTCAGAGGCGTACTGTGCAGGGTGATATCTTCGATCAGGATGTGCTCAAACGCACCGGCATCAAAGATGCTTATGCCTTTGCGGCAGTGACCAACTCAGACAGTGTCAACATCATTGCCGCACAGGTTGCCCGTGACATTTATCATGTCCGGCATGTGATTGCCCGTATCTACAACCCGCGATGCGGCCCTATTTATGAAAAACTGGGTCTGCAAACCGTCTCCTCGTCATCATGGGGTGCACAGCGCATCATGCAGCTCATTCTTAATCCCGGTCTTCAAAGTGTATACTCCGCAGGGAATGGAGAGGTGCAACTCTATGAAATCGCTATAGACGACAAGTGGCATGGCCACAAACTATCCGAACTTGTCCCGCCTAAAGAGGCGATAGCTGTCGCCATAACCCGTGGTGGACGTGCCTTGCTACCCGCGCCTGACCATATTTTAGAGGTCCATGATATTCTTCAGATCAGCGCAACCGTTGAGGGCGCTGTCCTGCTGCGGCAACGTTTGTATCTTACAGAGGAGGAATAGATAGCTATGTTTGTTCTTATTATTGGCGGTGGCCGTACCGGATCGCACCTGACATCACTTCTTCTCAGTCAGGGGCACAAGGTACGTCTGATTGAGCACCGCCCCGATGCACTGGTCAATATTCATCGTGAATTGCCAAGCGAGGCCATCTTTGAAGGGGAAGGATCAGACCCGCAAGTTCTGGAAACCGCAGGAATTGAGCAAGCCCAGGTGGTGGCCGCTGTCACATCAGACGATGCCGAAAATTTAGTCATCTGTGTCCTGGCACGGCAGGTGTATGGAGTGAAGCGGATCATAGCCCGCATCAACAACCCCAAGCACGCCTGGCTATTTACCCGTGAAATGGGGGTGGACGTGGCCCTCAACCAGGCTGACTTTATGGCCAGGATGATCGAGGAAGAGATGTCACTTGGCGATATGATGACCCTCATCAAGTTGCATCGGGGTAAATTTTCACTGGTAGAAGAAAAAATCTACCATGGGGCTAAAGCGGCGGGGGTCGCCATCAAGGATTTACCACTACCACCAAACTGTACCCTCTCCGGTATACTGCGTCATGGCGAGATGATCTTACCTCGTGGTAATACAGTACTGCAAGCAGAAGATGAAGTGCTGGCACTGGTGGATGATGCTGCTGCTGAAGAGCTGGCCCGTCTGCTGGGAAGGCCGACAGATTTCAAATAGATAGAAGATCACCTGCAAGCTGCCAGGCCGCTCCGTCATAAAGACCGCTGCCGATGTCCAAAAGGGGGACAAGGTAGACATCAGGCTCCATGAGGGGAATATCGTCTGCGTGGTAGAGGGAACGTCTCCAGAATAGTTCTCTCTCCCCGTGCCCGACCCTTCCCTTTGTTCCAGAATGGATTACCAAGAAGGTCAGAAGTATAATGACATTCCGTCATTCCCGCGGAAGCGGCAATCCAGAATAAAAAAGACTGGATTCCGAAAGGGGTCTTTAATCTTGCGTTTCGACTCTGCATCTCATAAATATCAAGATTAAAGACCTGATCCTTATCTCCCTTATCTCCTTGACAAAATCCTCGCGCAACTCAAGGCCATAATCCGGGTCTAAAATCTCTCTGAGCTTTTCTTCTATCACGTCGCCAATCAATGCCTTAAACTGTTTTTCATTTAACTCAGCTATCTTCATGATTAACCCTTATTCGATGTGTTTTTGCCGCGATGATATTTTGGATGACATTCCTTACATACCAAAACACAATTGCTTTTGATATAACGCTTGTCGTCATCTAACCGATGCAATACCACCCCCTTGATTGAGTCGAATTTGCTCTTGCATGAATGACACCTATTATCCTTATCATATAAAAGTTGTCTTATTTTTTGATTATCCAACTCTTCCTTTCTCAGGCGTTGATATACAAAACGATTAAAATAAAATTCCTTGTCTTGGTCTCCTGATGAGGCATCAACTGTCATTTTTTTAACTTTACGTAAGATTGCGTGCCCTCTTTCTTTGTCTTCTTCACTACCGCGCCCCATAATTCACCTCCTTTCGCTATTATAACCCTTTAATCCCCCAGGTCTCTGTATCAATGTCCATCTCTTCTCCCAGGGGCCTTGATGGGAGGCCGGGGAGGGGATAGATCTTACCGCACAGGGGGTAGATGAACCCTGCGCCTGCGGCGATCTGGATATCGTCAATCGGGAGGGTGAATCCTTCCGGTGTGCCGGGGAGCTTTGGATCATGGGATAGGGAGCGGTGGGTCTTTGCCATGCATACCGGGAGACTGCTGAAACCGAGTTTATGGATCAGGTGTATCTTGCTTTTCGCCCCCTCTGAAAACTCCACACCCTTAGCGCCATACATGGTGGCAGCAATCGTGCGGATCTTTTCCTCGACAGACAGATTTAGATCATAGAGGAAGCGCGGAGAAGCAGGTTGTTTGCTGAGTTTCCCGACGATCTCTCCCAGCTCCATCAATCCTGCCCCGCCATCCTTCCATGGGGAGCCGGTGGATACAGGGACACCCAGTGCCTCAACGTGCCGGCACACACAGGCCACCTCGTCCGGCGTATCCACCGGATGTCTGTTGACCATCACAACGATGGGGACCCTGAAATGCTGAACGTTCTCGATCTGTTTTTTGAGATGCCCCATGCCAGCCTCAAGCGCCTCCATTCCGCCATCCGGGTTGCCCCCGTGTGCCTTAAGGCTTTTCACAGTGCACACCAGTACGGCACAGTCAGGATAGAGGCCCCCGATGCGGCACTTGATGTCTACAAGTTTTTCAAATCCAAGGTCTGCCCCGAAGCCGGCCTCTGTGATCACATAATCTGAGAGGGTCAGGGCAAGCTGGTCTGCGATCAGAGAGCTGATCCCGGGGGCGATGTTGGCAAAGGGGCCTGTATGGATAAACGCCGGCGTTCCCTCTGAGGTCTGAATGAGGTTCGGCCGTAAGGCATCCCGCAGGATGACGGCCATGGCCCCTGCGCACCGGATATCTTCGGCAGAGACGGGTTGGCCGCCCTTGTCAAGGGCAACGAGGATCCGGCCAAGGCGTTCCCTCATGTCTTTCAGTGAAGAGGAGAGGGAGAGGATGGCCATGACCTCGGATGCCTCAGTCAATACAAATCGGCTCCGGCGCGGAAACCCCGGGACCTTTTCATTGGCGCCAACGATAATCTCACGAAGCGCGCGGTCGTTGATATCCACGGCCCTCGGCCAGAAGACGGCCTCAGGATCAATCGCCGCAGGGCTGCTGCGGTAGATGTGGTTATCAATAAAAGAGCTCAACAGGTTATGGGCCGCCGTGACCCGGTAGTTGTCGCCGGTCAGGGCGAGGTTAATGGCCTCATGGGGGAGGAGTGTCGCTGCGCCGCCCCCTGCCCCGCCCCCCTTCATGCCGAAGAGCGGGCCAAGGGAAGGTTGTCTGAGAGTAACCACACCCTTTTTCCCAAGACGCCGCAAGGCCATGCCAAGCCCGATGGCCACCGTGGTCTTTCCTTCTCCGGAGGCCGTCGGCGTGATGGCCGTGACCACGACATATTTTCCCCTCTTTGGGGCAAATCTCTTCTCAAGCCCGGAACGCGTTATCTTGGCGATATAAGGACCATACTGTTCTATGTCTTCAGGGACAAGGCCAAGCGATTTTGCGATGTCTAAGATAGGGTTCATTAGAGCTATCATAGCCTACTGCCTCACGGATTTCCACAATCGAAATTCCTGTTGATAAGATAAAAGATTTTATTGAGCGGTGCCTTCTCACGGTTAATAACTCCAGTTTTCATGGCGTAATGGGCGTCTGTTCAACTCCTCTTTGTAAAATCTCCATTTTGGTAAATACTTATCCATGAGAGCAATAAATCTTTCATTATGGTTTCGTTCTAATAGGTGCATGAGTTCATGTACAACTACGTATTCTAAACATTCTATTGGCTTTTTCGCCAGTTCAAGATTCAGCCAGATTCTTTTTGCGCGTATGCTGCAAGTACCCCACCTGGTCTTCATTTTTTTATGCCAAACTCAGACACCTGAACCTTCATAGCATTTTCGTACTGTGCAATTAATCCCGGAACAATTTCCTTCATCCTCTGTCGGTACCATTCATCCAGAATAGCCTGTCTTTTTCCCACGCAAGTATTTGGACGAATATACATTTCCATTGTTTCATGCTTTATGGCCACATTCGGCGAGGCACTATGTTCTATAACTTTTAACAGGTAACGCCTGCCCAGGTAGCAATGACTTTCTCTTGTAATATATTCCTTTGGAGCCTCTCTCTCTTGACTGAGGATTTTATGTTGATGTTTCTTTATCCAGTTCAATTTTGAAATGGCAAATACCCTGATGGTATCCAGATCCATACGAAATGGCACGGAAATACGCACCCTGCCCAATGGCGGGTAAACGCTAAGATGTACATTTTTAATAACCTTACGCACCACATCAATGTCAATATCGCCTATCATAATTTTCTGCATCTTAATATTCGTCCTGCCGTTTTATGATTGGGAAGATGCGCTCTACCTTATCAATATGTTATTTGAATAACTGCAAATAGGCAGCAAACAAATACATCTTGCCCCGCTTACCGCCAGTGATTTCTTCCAGTATCCCGAATTTCTCCAAATCGGCATCACCATAATATTAAAATAACCATGGCTGTTATTTTAGATTATTCATAAAAACTAAAATAGCGCAACATGTTATTTTAGTTTCCACCCTCTTTACATCCCCCTGCATAACGTGTTAGTTTTATACCTATGATTAAAAAACTGCTCCACACGCGGATGCGCGTCAATGACATGGAAGAAACGCTCCGGTTCTATGTGGATATCCTGGGGCTTACGGTGGAGAATCGCAAGCGTTCTCCACGCGGATCAGAGCTGGTCTTTCTCTCTGTCCCCAACAGTGATGAGGTGATCGAGATATGTTCATTTCCTGCAGGCGGCAAGGTTGAGGTGCCGGAGGACCTGGTGCATCTGGCCTTTGAGGTGGACGATCTCGATCAGATGATCCTGCGCTTCAGGGAGAACAGGGTGCCGGTTACAGAGGGTCCGACCACCACATCCTCAGGCAGCCGGCTCTGTTTTATCGAGGCCCCGGATAAGTACGAAGTCGAATTGATCGAGCGAGGTAAATAGGGACAGCGACTATTTATTCAAAATAGTCGCTGTCCCTATTTATATTTATGCCTGAGAGGCGGCATGGCGCACATCCTGATTGACGCTTACAATCTGATTGCCAAGATGGAGGGGATCAGCGGCAACCTTGAGCCGCAGCGGGAGAGGTTTATCTGTAAGCTCAGCGAGTACAGGGCGCAGAAGGGGCATATTGTCACGGTGGTCTTTGACGGGGAAAAGGGGGGATGGGCCACCGAGAGCCATGAGCGCACCCTGGGGATTAACATCGTCTTCTCAAGACTTGGCGAGAAAGCCGATGATGTGATCAAGCGGATCGTCAGGGGGCATGAAGAAGAGTATACGGTCATCACCTCGGACAAAGAGGTGGCCTCCTTTGCAGAGACGTGGGGCCATACCGCCATCCCATCCGAGGAGTTTATCCCGAAGCTCCGCTATGGCTATGATAAGGGAACCGGGGCCGATAGTGATGAAGAGGAAGATGACGGAAATAGGGTCGTTACAACAAGAAAGAAGGGGAACCCTAATAAGTTGTCAAAGGCCGCCCGGCGGAGAAAACAGAGGCTGGACAGGCTGTGATGAACTCGTAAAAAGTCGCCAGAAGCACTATTTGTCATTCTGAGCAAAGCGAAGAATCTGATAAAACAATGAGTTATCAGACCCTTCGCTTCTCTCAGGGTGACAGTGAAGGACTTTTTACGATTTCATCAGCTGTAGCTTTACAAAATACCCCAAAAGGGTTTAACATGATATATCCTATTTTAAAGATAAAGGTATCCACCGGTGTTCATACTTACATCTATCTTTGTATCACTCCTTTTAGTATTCTGGCCTGAAAAGGCGTTTGCCTGGGGTCCTGCTACTCATCTTCAGCTCGGTTGGAATATCCTGAGCAACCCTGCAATCTTAGTGGTCCCTGTCAAGTCTCTGCTGGAGGCCTACCCCTATGATTATCTCTACGGCTGCATCAGCGCCGACATCGTGGTCGGAAAACGGTTTACAAGGGCGCTGAATCATTGTCACAACTGGAGTGTCGGTTTTAAAGTCCTCCAGAGGGCGGACACTCCCTCTCAGAGGGCCTTTGCCTATGGATACATCAGCCACCTCGCCGCGGATACGATTGCGCATAATTATTTTGTCCCTGAGAAGATGGTCACGGCCTTTTCCACGCGCCTGCTCCGGCATGTCTACTGGGAGATGCGGTTTGATGCCCATGCAGACCGGGTGGTCTGGAATCTCCCCTATGAGATCATGAAGGATATCCACAAAGACAACGACCCGCTTTTGGAAAGGGTCTTAGAGGATACCCTGCTATCGTTTACGACCAACAAGACCATCTTTAACAATGTCATCCTGATACACCGGATGGAGCAGTGGCATAAGATGATCAACAGGCTCTCCTCCTATTCTAAATGGGTCCTCCATAAAGAGGATGTGGAGGAGTACTATCAGCGGGCATTAAATGCGGTCATTGATATCTTGTGCAACGGGGAAAAGGCGGTATGTTTTAAAGAAGATCCAACCGGCAGGAAGAACCTTGCCGCTGCCAAACGCCTCCGGAGGAGGCTGAAGTTCATGAAACGGTTTGGTATGCAGATCAAC
>JACROQ010000117.1 GCA_016214375.1 Nitrospirota bacterium
CAAGCAGATAGTTCAATACTTATTTGGAGTATAGGTAAAGACTGATTTTTTGGGGCGTCGACAAGCGGTAAGTCACGAGATTTTGGATCTCGCATCCGGAGGTTCGAATCCTCCCGCCCCAGCTAGGGTGCGCCCGTAAACTTCAGAAATTTTAAACCTAAATCCTAAAAAACATCAAAATTTTAAGCGTAAAGATTTTAAACCGGTTTGAATTTTGATGCCTATCATTTATAGTTTAGGGTTTAGGTATAATTTTGAGGTTTCAGCAGAGGTTTCAGTAAATGATGAATCATGAGATGAAGGTGTTCACAGGAAATTCCAACAGGGGCCTGGCAGAGGAAATATGCCGGCACCTGAAGATCCCTTTGGGTGAGGCCCTGGTAACTACATTTAGTGACGGCGAGGTCATGGTACAGATCAATGAGAATGTACGGGGGAGGGATATCTTTGTCATACAGTCCTTCTCAAATCCGGTTAATAACCATATCATGGAGCTCCTCATCATGCTGGATGCCTTCAAAAGGGCCTCAGCCTACCGGATCACGGCTGTGATACCTTATTATGGATATGCAAGGCAGGACAGAAAAGTGCAACCGCGGGTGCCGATTACTGCAAAATTAGTAGCGGATCTGATAACTGCGGGAGGTGCGGACAGGGCGCTGACCATAGATCTGCATGTGGGACAGATACAAGGTTTTTTTAATATCCCGGTGGATAACCTCTTTGCAACACCGGTCCTGTTAGACTATCTGCGGACCAAGGGTTTAAAAGACCTTGTTGTTGTATCTCCTGATGCGGGTGGTGTGGAACGTGCCAGGGCCTTTGCCAAGAAACTCAAGGCATCGCTTGCGATCATAGATAAGAGGAGAGAGGGGGCCAATGTATCGGTGGTTATGAACATTATAGGGGATGTAAAAGACAGAGATGCCCTTCTCCTTGATGACATGATTGACACAGCAGGGACGATCACACAGGGGGCAGAGGCAATCAAGAAGGCCGGGGGACGGAGGGTTTTTGCGGCCGCCACGCATGCTGTTTTGTCAGGTTCGGCTTTTGACAGGCTAAACGCATCTGTCATTGATGAGGTCATCGTCACAAATACTATCCCTCTCGATGGAGAGGATAGGTCCTGTAAAAAGATAACGACCCTTTCTGTAGCCCCCCTTTTAGGGGAGGCGATCAGGAATACCCACAATGAGACATCCGTAAGCTCTCTATTTGTATAGCAAGACAACACGATTAATATATTTATATATTTTTAACAAACGGGAGGATAAAAGATCATGGAGAAGACATCATTAGATGTAACTATCAGAGAAGGTAAAGGAAAGGGCTTTGCCAGAAGTCTCAGGCGCAGTGGGCGTATTCCTGCAATTCTATATAGCAAGGGGGGCTCGACACCGGTAAGTCTTGACCCCGCGAAGGTCCGGAAATTGCTGCTGTTAGGACATGCAGAAAGTACCCTCATAGACGTAAAGATAGAGGGTGTTAAGGAGAAGGCTGACAGGATTGCAGTATTGAGAGACTATCAAACAGGCCCCCTGACAGGGGAACTTCTTCATGTGGACTTTTTTGAGATCTCTATGGACGAGAAGATCAGGGTGGCTGTTCCGGTAAAACTTACCGGCGAAACCCCTGCCGGAGTGAAGGAGGGCGGGATTCTCCAGCTTGTGCTCAGAGAGATAGAGATAGAGTGCTTGCCCGCTTTGATCCCCGACAATCTCTTATTGGATGCCTCAAGACTCAATATTGGAGAGAGCCTTCATATCAGTGATATCAGGGCTGCTGAGGGGATTAAGCTTGTTACCGATCCTGCGCAGGTAGTCCTCATGATTGCTTCACCTGTCTCGGAGAAGAAATTAGAAGAGCTTCTTGCAGCGCCTTCGGCGGCAGAGGCTGTGAAAGAGCCGGAGCTTATCAAGAAGCCTGCCAAAGAGGGAGAAAAGGCTGAGGAAAAGGAGGGGAAGGCCTGAAGATCATTGTTGGGCTTGGCAACCCTGGGGCCAAATATCAGCATACAAGACACAATATGGGGTTCCGGGTGATTGACCGGCTGGCGGCATACTTTTCCATAAAGTTAAAAGAAGAAGGGAACCTCTATAGATACGGCAGGGGGGAAATATCCGGAGAGGATGTCATCCTTGCTGAACCCCTGACCTATATGAATAAGAGCGGGGATGCCGTAAGAGAGTTGTTTCGCTATTACAAGGCCTCGTCATCAGACCTTATATTGATATATGATGATCTCGATTTGGAGAGCGGGCAATTGAAAATCAAGGCAAATGGAGGAAGCGGAGGTCACCGGGGGTGTGCCTCTGTAATCTCTTCCATAGGTACAGATAATTTTGTGAGGATAAGGATTGGGATAGGCCGTCCGGTTCCGGGAGGGGATGTTGTAAAATATGTATTATCTGAGTTTACACCCTCAGAGATCTCTGCGGTTGAAAATGCTGTGGAGTGGGCCTCAGAGGCCGTCAGAATGATCCTTGCTGACGATTTCGCAGGGGCAATGAATAAATATAATTGATGTAAAGAAAGGGGGACAGATGGAGAGGTTTGCAGATTTTGCATGGATATTTGGGGTCGTTGGATTACTCATAGGGGGTTTTATCTACCTGTATATTGACAGGCAACCTGCAGGCTCTGAAAAGATGAAGGATATAGCAGGCAAGATACACCAGGGGGCTATGACGTACCTCCGAAGGC
Source organism: Nitrospirota bacterium (assembly GCA_016214375.1). Classification (GTDB taxonomy): domain Bacteria; phylum Nitrospirota; class 9FT-COMBO-42-15; order HDB-SIOI813; family HDB-SIOI813; genus JACRHF01. The sequence goes on from JACROQ010000117.1 coordinate 2,707, forward strand.
AGTACACAATACTGGCCGTTTTTATCGTCATCATGTTTTTAGGGCTCTTATACGGGTTGGGGATTCAGACTGCGATCGCTTTTGTAGGTGGGGCCATCTCTTCTATGCTCGCTGGTTTTTTTGGGATGAATGCCGCCACCCGCGCCAATGTGCGCACAGCCAATGCTGCGAATCTGTATAAACCAGACGCCGCAAAGGCCCTGTTTATCGCCTTTGCCGGCGGCTCTGTGATGGGGCTTGCCGTGGCCAGCATCGGTGTCATCGGTGTAGGGGTATTCTTTTATCTCTATGGACACGATCTTCAGACCGTGTCTGCGGTAAGCGGTTATGCCATGGGCGCAAGTTCCATCGCCCTCTTTGCAAGAGTCGGCGGCGGGATCTACACCAAGACCGCCGATGTCGGCGCTGATCTGGTCGGCAAAGTCGAGGCCGGCATACCGGAGGATGACCCGAGGAATCCGGCAGTCATTGCAGACAATGTCGGGGATAATGTCGGCGATGTGGCGGGTATGGGTGCGGATCTTTTTGAATCCTATGTAGGGGCTGTTATCGCTACCATAGCCATTGCAGCCACAACAGGCATGACTATGATGTATATGACATTTCCTATCGTCGTGATCGTAGTCGGGCTGATCTCCTCCCTCATCGGGATAGGCTCCATGCTGATATTGGAGAAATTAAACCCGGCGGCCGCGCTGCGATATTCGACGTTTATAGCTACAGGGGTGTTTCTGGTACTGGCCTATATCCTGTCCCAGATGAGCGGCGTGGGCACCGGGATCTTCTGGGCCATCGCCATCGGCAGTATTGCCGGTATTTCGATAGGGCTAATTACAGAATGGTATACCTCAGCCTCGCCGGTCCAAAGGGTAGCCGATGCATCACTGACCGGTGCTGCGACGAATATCATTACAGGTCTTGCCGTGGGGATGGAGAGTGTCGCCCTTCCGATCATTGCCATCATCGTGGGTATCTATATTTCCCATCATTTCGCGGGGCTTTATGGAATCAGTATCGCCGCTGTGGGGATGCTCGCCACCATCGGGATAACGATGTCTGTGGATGCCTATGGCCCTATAGCAGACAATGCGGGCGGCATCTCCGAGATGGCCGGCCTGGGGCATGATACCCGTGCGATAACGGATAGCTTGGATGCCCTTGGCAACACGACGGCAGCGATAGGAAAGGGTTTTGCCATTGGTTCTGCCGCCCTGACAGCCCTCGCCCTCTTTGCCGCCTATGCCCAGGCAGCACATATAGATCCCAAGGATATAGCGCTGACAGATGCCCATGTGGTCATGGGGATATTGCTGGGCGGGGTGATGCCCTTCTTTATCGTGGCCCTGACCATGTCCTCTGTCGGAAAGGCGGCCGGCAAGATGGTGGACGAGGTCAGGCGCCAGTTCCGCGAGATCAAGGGGCTGATGGAAGGTACGGCAGAGCCTGATGTCGTGAGATGTGTGGATATCTGTACGACAGCAGCCCTCAAGGAGATGATCATCCCGGGTGTATTGGCTGTGGCAGCCCCAATCATGGTAGGCTTTATCATGGGGAAGTCAGCCCTCTGCGGTTTTCTCGCAGGGGCTACAGTCGTCGGTGTACCCATGGCCCTGATGCTTGCAAATGCAGGCGGGGCATGGGATAATGCCAAAAAATATATCGAAAAAGGACACCACGGCGGAAAGAAGTCTGACGCGCATAAGGCTGCTGTGGTCGGTGACACTGTGGGTGACCCTTGCAAGGATACTTCGGGTCCTGCAATGAATATATTGATAAAACTTATGTCCATCGTGGCGTTAGTGATTGCTCCGTTGCTGTTATGACGATAAAAGGGGACAGATTTCAAGTCTGTCCCCCCCATGTCCGGCAAAAGGGGGACCCTCAGGCGTTCCCCTTTATTTTTTTAGCAGGCTGCTGAAAAAGTTTGTTACCCTGTCATTCTGAGGAGCCGGAGGCGACGAAGAATCTGAAAACTCTTAGCTTTCCTTAGGAGTCAGATCCTTCCCCTTCACTTCGTTCAGGGTCAGGATGACAAGCTGAGAGACTTTTTCAGCTGCCTGTTAGAGGGTATCTTTATGGGTTTTAATTGCGGTATCGTAGGGCTTCCGAATGTCGGCAAATCGACCATATTTAACGCCCTGACATCCGGAGGGGCCAATGTGGCCAACTACCCCTTCTGCACCATAGACCAGAACGTCGGGGTTGTGGGCGTACCCGACAAGCGGTTGGACCGGTTGGCAGAGATATATAAACCAAAGCTATTGACACCGACTACCCTTGAATTTGTCGATATTGCAGGGCTTGTCAAAGGGGCCTCTGCGGGTGAAGGGCTTGGGAATAAGTTCCTCAGCCATATCCGGGAGGTCGATGCCATTGTCCATGTGGTACGGTGTTTTGAAGACCCGGATGTGGTTCACATATACGGACCTGTTGATCCGCAGCGGGATATCGATATCGTTGAGACAGAGCTTGCCCTTGCAGATATAGAGACGGTCAATAAGCGGTTGCAGCGGATTGAGAAACAGATAAGGTCCGGAGACAAGGGGGCTGGTCACGAAAAAGGATTCCTGACCATGCTTTCTGATCTCCTCTCAAAGGGACAGCCGCTGCGGGCGATGGAGTTTTTCGGCGAAGATTTAAGGGTCTTAAACGAGCTGCACCTGCTGACCATAAAGCCTGTGCTCTATGCCGCCAATGTCAGCGAAGAGGAGATAATGGAAGGGAATCAATATGTGCGGCAGGTGGAAGAGATAGCAGCCAAAGAGGGTGCGGCGGTCATCACGATCTGCGGGAAGATTGAAAATGAACTCTCCAGCATGTCCCTTGAGGAGCATCAGGCATTTTTGGCAGAGATGGGGCTTTCAGAGCCGGGCCTGTTTAAGCTGATACGTTCCGGGTACAGCCTTTTGAATCTGATTACATTTTTTACGGCAGGTGAAAGTGAGGTCAGGGCGTGGACAGTATCCGCAGAGACAAAGGCCCCTCAGGCGGCAGGGAAGATCCACTCCGATATCGAGCGCGGATTTATCAGGGCCGAGGTGATGTCCTTCTCTGATATAGACTCCTTAAGTTCCTCGCATGTGGTGAAAGAGAAAGGGCTGCTCAGGCTTGAAGGAAAGGATTATGTGATCCGGGAAGGGGATGTTGTCTATTTCAGGTTTCATGTATAAGAGCTGCGACGGTGGTGTAGTGGTTAGAGGGTAGAAGTCAGAAGTAAGAGGCAAGAGGCAAGAAGGTGAGGTGTTCTGATGATGAAGAAATGTATCTTAGTCATTATCCTGTTATCTGTTATTTTTGTGGGGCAGGCCGGTGCGGGTCTGTCTTTCCTGAAAACGACTGTGGTACTTACGGGAGAGAAAGAAGACGTCTTGCTGAAACAGAGGTTCTACTCAGAAGGAGAACAACTGAGGATCGATGAAGAGTCCTCCGGGATAGAAGGGAATCCAGGGATCAGGATATATGACCTTAAAAAGAAAAAGCTGTACACGATTATGCTGGATGTCAAACTTTATATGGAGCAGGACATAGAGGTGGAAAAAGAATATCTGATGTTTGAACTACCACCGGAAAAAAAATACGCCAACGATAGCAGTTTAAAAGTGATAAAGACAAAACAGGGAGAGGAGACCATAGGAGGACATCCGGCGATTCGGTACGAAATAAAGGTGGTCCGAAAGATAGAAAAGGGGAAGGAAAAGGAAGAGCAGGTCTTAGAGCGGTATATCTTATGGGCCGCCAAGGATCTTAATGAGATACAGGTTAAATATGAGTTTGAATTCCCGAACAACAGGAAAAAGATAATAAATTATACAGAGATCAACACTGAGGCTGTAGATCCGTCACTCTTTGCCC
>JACROQ010000118.1 GCA_016214375.1 Nitrospirota bacterium
ACAGCAACGGTGATCTCCGGTTTTTTTACCGGGGCAAAGGCGACAAACCATGCATGGTCGTTAAAACCGTGCGGCTGGTTTCCTTCACTCCTCCTTCCAATGACCTGTGCAGTCCCTGTCTTGCCGGCGATATCTACAAATGGGCTCCTGGCGGCTGATCCTGTGCCTCCGGGATCATTGACCACGCTGTACAGCCCCTTTTTGATGACGTCTAAGGTATGCTCCTGGATATTGATCCTCTTCATTTCAACAGGCGGAAACGCGAACAGCCTCTTTTCCCTGTCAGATATTAAGGCCCGGAGGATCCGGGGTCTTACAACAACGCCGGAGTTGGCCAAGGTATTTACGGTAACGGCCTGCTGCAGCGGGGTTACAGAGAGAGAACCCTGACCGATGGATACAGAGAGGGTCTCTCCGGGATACCAGCGCTCCTTCTTCGTCTCGATCTTCCACTGGGTGCTTGGTACCAGCCCCTTCTTTTCTGACGGGAGATCAATGCCAGTCAACTCCCCTAAGCCAAACAGCGAGGCATACTTTGCTATGGTGTCGATCTGCATGCGGTTTCCAAGCTGATAAAAGTAGACATCACAGGATTCTGTAATAGCCTTGTGGAGGTCGACAATGCCGTGCCCCTCTGGCTTCCAGTCTCTGAACACCCTCCTGCCGAACGACATCCCGCCGTTGCAGGAGATCTTGTTGTCTTCGCTGATATACCCCTCTTCAAGCCCTGCCGATGCCATGATGATCTTAAATACGGAGCCGGGGGGGTACGTCCCCTGGATGGCCCTGTTGTTTAATGGATGGGCAGGGTTCTCTGCGATCTTCTGCCATACCTTGGGCGACAGTCTCCTGGACAGCACATTAGGATCAAAGGCGGGATGGCTGACCAGTGCCAGCACCTTTCCTGTGCCGGTATCCATGACGACGACGGCGCCCGGCCGGCCTCCTAAGGCCTCTTCTGCGGTCTTCTGGAGTCTAAGGTCTATGGAAAGGATGATGCTGTCTCCGGAGACAGGTTCAATGACATTTAAGACCCGTCTTTCATGGCCCGCGGCGTCTACCTCGATATTCTTTTTCCCAACCCCCCCGCGGAGGAAGCGATCGTACACCTTTTCTACCCCATTCTGACCCACGATCCTGCCCAAGGGTTCCCCTGCATATTCTTCACCTTTTAATTGGGATGGAGTGATCTCTCCGACATACCCCAGCAAGTGGGCCGCGAGGGAGGTGTTTGGATACTCCCGCCTCCCTTCTATGAAGATCCCTATGCCCGGGAGATTCCAGGCATGGGACTCGATCAGGGCCACCTCTCTCATGGAGAGGCCCTCTTTAATAATGACAGGGGAGAAGGGGTCATAATCCTTGCCGGACGCGATCCTTTCTTTGATATCTTCTGCAGAAAGACCAATAACCGGAGAGATCCGTTTTATGGTCTTCTCTAAATCCCTGACATCAGCGGCAACAAGACCGAGATTAAACGATGGGGCATTTTTGGCCAGCACCTCTCCGTGGCGGTCATAGATAATACCCCTCAGCGGCGGCAGGGTCACCGTCCTGATCCTGTTATTTTCAGCAAGCCTTTTATAATAGGCCCCGTTGATGATTTGCATGTGCCATCCACGGAAAAGGAGCATGGCGAATAAACAGATAATAACGGCCCGCAGATACTTGATCCTCTGCTGCAGTCCCTTGTTCTTGTCCTGTAAATCCATCATCTCTATCTCTTAGCAGGCTGCTGAAAAAGTCTGTCTGCCTGTCATCCTGAGCGAAGCGAAGGATCTGACTCCCGAGAGAAACAAAGGGTTATCAGATTCTTCGTCGCCTTCGGCTCCTCAGACGCTGTCCTGAACGGAGTGAAGGAATGACAGCTTGGCAGACTTTTTCAGCAGCCTGCTAGTTAAACGGCCCATCTTGAGACAGTCCTTTTCCCCCGGATGGTCAGAAACAGATACACGATCCCTCCCAGCGCCCCATCGAATATGGCCTGGGGGATGGCAATGTAGAAGAGATCATGAGGCAAGCGGGCCATCCCTAAGAAGACGAGGATCAGTAATGCCCCAACGCCCTGCAGCAGGGATGCGGCGAAGATCATGCCTGCGTGCAAAACAGGGCCGGGATTTTGTATCCACCGGCCAATCACACCCGCGAGAGATCCTATAAAACATTTTGAGAATACATTATAGTAGACCGGTCCTGCGGACAGGATATCCATAATAAATCCGAGAGAGGCCCCTATAAGACCGCCCTTGATATCCCCCTTCAATATCCCCAGCAGATAGACCGTGATCAGGATAAGATCGGGTCTGATCTCATGGATGACAAAAGGGTTCAGGACGCTCCCCTGAAACGCTAAGAGAAATAGGATAAAGAGGACCCAGACCAGCGATTTCACTACCGCACATCCTCCTTTAAGAGCATCTCAATCTCAGGCGGCTGCGGGATGTTTAAGACCATGACCTCCCTTATCTTTGAGAGAGACACCTCCGGTACCAGCTCTATGCTGTGGAACAGGGCATTTTGGGGGCTTTCAACCCTGCTGATCCTGCCGATCACGATCCCCGGAGGGAATACGCTGTCTGTTCCGGAGGTGAGCACCAGATCCCCATTTTGGATATTTGAATCGATCAGGATATAGTTCAGCCTTAAGACCTTTCCCTCTCCCCCGGTGACAATGCCTTCATCTCTTGTGCGCTGTATTACACCGGCGACAGCGCTATTTCTGTCCGAAAAAAGGAGCACCCTCGAGTGATGCCGGGCCGTCTTCGTGATCTTCCCTACGATTCCTTCGGCCGTGATGACACCCATATTGGGCCTGATCCCGTCTTCTTCGCCCCTGTTGATGACCACGGCGCTGTACCAGTTTGTCGGTTCCTTGGCAACAATGGTGGCCACGGTAAACTCTGTATGGATGGCGTCTTTGACCTTCAGGAGCTGTGAGAGCCTGTCGTAGGCTAATGCCTTCTCCCTGAGGGAGAGGGATTCTGCAAGAAGTCTCTTGTTTTCCTCAAAGAGTCTCTGATTCTCTTCTTTCACGTCAACCAGGTCAATATAGTTATTCCACGTGGTGGAGACCCCCCTGAATATGAGGAAAAAGCCGGAGTGTATTAAATTGACAGTGGATGCAAAGGGTTTCTCAAAGAGATAGTAACGGGGGTTTTCTTTTATCTCCGGGGACAGGAGTACAAAGATCCCTATCAACAGGAGGAAGACTACCAAGACCTTTTTATTTATCACAACAAATCTAAACAAGCCTACCCTCTCTATTGGGTAAGCACAGACACCTTCCTCAAAAGGTCAATCTCTTCCAATACCTTGCCTGTACCCATCACGACGGTGGTTGTCGGGTTCTCCACAGTGATGATGGGGAGATTGACCTCTTCCCTGAGGCGCATGTCCAGACCTTTCAGAAGGGAACCCCCTCCCGCAAGGACGATGCCCCGGTCTATTATGTCTGCTGCAAGTTCAGGGGGGGTATTTTCAAGAGCTACCTTAACCGCATCCACAATGGCGCTTACCGGCTCTCCCAGCGCCTCGCGTATCTCGTCACTGTTGACCTCTAAGGTCTTGGGTATGCCGGTGATCAGGTCCCTCCCCTTCATGAGCATGGTCCGCTTCTCCGCTAAGGGGTAGGCAGAACCCAGCTCCATCTTGATCATCTCCGCCATGTGTTCCCCTATGAGGAGATTATATTTCCGTTTGATATACGAAAGGATAGCCTCATCCATCTTGTCGCCGGCCACACGGACAGAGTCGCTGTAGACGATGCCTGCAAGGGAGATGACGGCAATATCCGTCGTTCCTCCGCCGATGTCAACGACCATATTCCCGGACGGCTCGGTGATGGGAAGGCCGGCGCCTATGGCAGCCGCTATCGGCTGCTCTATCAGATAGACCTCCCGTGCGCCTGCCAGCTCTGCAGAGTCGCGCACCGCCCTCTGCTCCACCTGTGTAATCCTTGAGGGGATGCCGATGATGACACGGGGACTCACAAAGGCCTTCCTGTTATGCGCCTTTGTGATAAAGTAGTTCAGCATCTTTTCCGCCACATCAAAGTCCGCGATGACGCCGTCCTTCATAGGCCTGATCGCAACGATATTTCCGGGTGTCCTGCCGAGCATCCTCTTGGCCTCAGCGCCTACGGCCAGGACCTTTCCGGTCTTTTTATCAATGGCCACCACCGAGGGCTCATTGCACACGATCCCCTTCCCCCGTACATAGACCAGAGTATTGGCAGTCCCCAGGTCAATCGCCAGATCCGTAGAAAACCATCCCAGGATATTACTTAGCAACGTCTGTCCCTCCATCTTCTATGACCCATGTCTTAGCCATCTCATCCCCTATCCTTAACCCCTTCTCATTCCCTATAATAATCAATCCCTCTATCGAGTATATAATCAGCGTCAGCAGCCAGCCTATATAGGGTATGAAAAAGAGGATGTAACCGATACCCATAGTCAGGTTCCTCAATATGGAGTCCCTGTAGGCACACATCCCGCCGCCCTCTTTTATAGTCCGAAGCCTTATCAGTTTTTTGCCGAGACTCCTGCCGTCAAAGAAACCATCCGAGATCAGCAGGTAGGTCAAACCCGCAAAGAATCCCACAGGTGACAGCAATTTTGAAAAGGCGGCCGCTACAATCAGATCGATAATCTTTGCGACAAATCTATTTAGGACACTCGCCTTGCTGTACTCAGGAGAATCTTCCTCATTAGATTCCGGGGATTCCGGAGATATTACCTCTTCTGCCATGCCGGGCATCAGGGATAACCCCAACAAAAGTGTTTTCATTATAACAAAGTATTATATTAGTTCAACTGGGTTGAAGGTTTACGTTTCTGCCTGGGGTTCTGCGGACTTCAAAAAAATCCTGAATGATCCTGCGGCACAGCTCTTCCCGGATGCCGGAGACGATCTCTACTCCGTGATTGAGCGCCGGTTCCTGCACAACCTGGAATACGGAGCCGCATCCTCCCCCTTTTGGATCCATAGCCCCGAAGACGACCCTCGGTATCCTTGCAAGGACGATGGCCCCGGCGCACATGGCACAGGGTTCTATCGTCACATAGAGGGTCAGGTCATGGAGGCGCCACCTTCCCAGTTTCATGGCCGACTCTCTGATCACGAGAATCTCGGCGTGGGCCGTGGGGTCATTGAGGGCCTCCCTCATGTTGCGGCCCCTTGCGATGATCTCATCGCCGCATACTATGAGCGCACCTACAGGGACATCCCCTCCTGCCGCGGCCAATTCCGCCTCTCTCAGGGCGCTGTCCATAAAGGCTTCATGAAATGACATTAGGTATTGAGATTAGAGTAAAAGTGTTGTAATGTCAAGAATAGTATGGGGGCAATAGGATATACAATCCTTGGCGTTATCATCGGGGCTGTCGTCACGTGGCTTGCGGCATCTTTCCGACTTGGCCGCCTTGGGGGAAGGGCGAGGGGCGCAGAGGCTGTCATTGAGGAACTAAGGAAACAAGTCCAGAGACGAGAGGCCGAGAGCGAGCAAGTTAGAAAAGATATCGATGCAGAGAGACAGGTCAAGGTTGAGGCCTTAACACGGCTTGAGGCGGCCCAGAAGGGTTTTGAAGAACAGAAGGCGCTTATTGATATGATGAAGAAGGAGATGACAGATACCTTTAATGCCCTCTCCTCTGCAGCCCTGAAGAGCAGTAGCGAAGATTTTCTAAGGCTTGCGTCGCAGCACCTTGGAAATATCGTGACGGATACGAAGGGCAGGCTGGGGGAGCATCAGATGGCGATTGACGGACTTGTCAAACCCCTCCAGGAGGCGCTGAAAAAATACGAAGACCAGATCAATGCGCTGGAGGCAAAGAGGCGGCAGGATTACGGGGGATTAGAAGAGCAGATCAGGACACTCACCTCCACCCATCAGCAGCTGCAGCGGGAGACCAGCAGTCTTGTCACGGCGCTGAGAAAGCCGCAAGTGAGCGGTTCGTGGGGTGAGCTTTCCTTAAAGAGGGCGGCGGAGCTTGCAGGGATGGCCTCCTACTGTGACTTTTACGAACAGGTCTCGGTCAATACAGAGACAGGGCGTCTCCGGCCGGACATGATGATCCGGCTGCCGAACGGGAGGGAGATCGTCGTCGATGCCAAGGCCCCCGTCGATGCCTATCTGAATGCCATCTCCGCCTCCTCGGAAGAGGAGCGCCAAAAGGGTTTAACCAACTATGTCAATCAGGTAAGGACCCACATGAATGTCTTAGGGTCCAAGTCCTACTGGGAACAGTTTCCAAAGTCTCCGGAGATTGTGGTAATGTTTCTGCCCGGAGAATCGTTCTTCAGCGCCGCCTTAGAGCACGACCCTGCACTCATCGAAGACAGCAGCTTGAAAAAGGTGATCCTGGCCACCCCGACGACTTTTATCGCACTCCTCAAGGCCATTGCCTACGGATGGCAGCAGGAGCAGATGACAAAGAATGCCCAGCAGATCAGCATGCTGGGCAAGGAATTATATGAAAGGATCAGTACCCTGGCAGGGCATTTCGGGGATATCGGTAATGCCATTGAGAAGGCCGTCTCAGCCTACAATAGGGCAGTCGGTTCCCTGGAGTCCCGCGTATTGCCCTCAGTCAGGAGGTTTAAGGAACTCGGTGCCACAGGGGCTGAAGAAATCCCTGTCCTGGAACAGATAGACCAGAAACCGAGGGGGTTTGATATACCGCCTTAAAATTTCTTTTTGACACCAAAGAGTCGACGATAAATGTATGATGAACTCGTAAAAAGTCGCCAGAAGCACTATTTGTCATTCTGAGCGAAGCGAAGAATCTGATAAAACAATGAGTTATCAGACCCTTCGCTTCGCTCAGGGTGACAGTGAAGGACTTTTTACGAGTTCAGCAATGTATAGGTTGCTAAAAAACTTTGTTGGATTGTAAAGCATTATGCGCAAAGTTGACGCTCAAAAGCGCCCATATGCAAGGAGGGACAAGGATTTGAGCCGAGGCGTACTTCCTGTACGTTGAGGCTCAAATCCGAAGTCCTGACGCCGCAGATGGGCGCTTTTGAGCGTCAACTAAAATTTCTTCTTGACACCAAAGAGGGGGATGAGTTAGGGTAAAAAGCCCCGGATGCTATTTTTTATATGGACATTTATGTTAGACTGTATGGGTTATGAAGATCGCAATTGCCTCGGATCACGCCGGCCGTGAACTCAAGGAAGAGATCGCGGCCCTCTTAAAGGAAAAGGGGATAGAGGTCATTGACTACGGTGTAGATAATCCGGAGTCTGTAGACTACCCCGACTATGGGATCAAAGTGGCCGGGGCTGTCTCAAAAGGGTTGGCAGGGATGGGGATACTTTCCTGCGGTACAGGCATAGGGATGTCTATTGTAGCCAACAAATTCCCGAATGTCCGTGCGGCCCTCTGCAGTGACATGTTTACGGCAAGGATGAGTAGATTGCATAATGATGCCAATGTACTGGTGCTGGGGGGAAGGACCGTAGAGAAGGCTGTTGCCTTATTGATGGTGGAGACGTGGCTTAAGACAGAGTTTGAAGGCGGCAGGCATCAGAGGAGATTGGATAAGATAAGGGAGCTGGAGAAGGGGTTATATAACAATAAAAAGGATGAACATCGATGTCAAAATTAAAGAGCGTAGACCCTGAAGTCTATGAAGCCATACAGAATGAGATAGCAAGAGAGAACAAAAAGATTATCCTGATTGCATCGGAAAATGTCGGCAGTATGGCGGTGCTTGAGGCCCAGGGCTGCGTCATGACCAACAAGTATGCCGAGGGGTATCCCCGCAAGCGGTACTATGGCGGGTGTGAATATGTTGACGTCGTGGAGGAGCTTGCCATATCGAGGGCAAAGGCCCTATTCGGGGCCGAACACGTAAATGTGCAGCCCCATTCCGGGACCCAGGCCAACATGGGGGTCTATTTTGCCGTCCTGAAGCCCGGCGACACCATCATGGGCATGGACCTTTCCCACGGAGGGCACCTCACTCATGGGAGCCGGGTGAATTTTTCAGGGATATTCTATAATGTCGTGAGCTACGGGGTTGGTCGTGATACCGGGACGATAGACTATGATGAGGTGAGGAGGATTGCCCTTGAACGGAGACCCAGGATGATCATCATAGGGGCAAGCGCCTATGCAAGGACGATAGATTTCAAGAGGTTTCATGAGATCGCCAAAGAGGCTGGGGCCTATACCCTCGCCGATATTGCCCATATTGCAGGGCTGATCGCTGCCGGAGTGCACCCGAGCCCCTTCCCTTATGCGGACTTTGTGACCACAACGACACACAAGACCCTGAGGGGGCCGAGGGGCGGCATGATCCTATGCAAAGAGGAGTATGCAAAGCTGATTGATAAGAGTATATTTCCCGGAATACAGGGCGGCCCACTGATGCACGTCATTGCGGCCAAGGCTGTGGCCCTCAGGGAGGCCATGATGCCGGAGTTCCGTGCCTATCAGACCCAGATCGTGGCCAATGCAAAACGTCTCGCTGCAGGCCTTATTGATAAAGGGTATAATCTGGTCTCCGGGGGGACGGATAATCACCTGATGCTCGTCGACCTGAGGAGCAAGGGGATCACCGGCAAGGATGCCGAGGCGGCGCTGGATGCCTCAGGGATTACCGTCAATAAGAATACGGTCCCCTTTGATGATAAGCCCCCGGCGATTACCAGTGGTATCAGGATAGGGACCCCTGTGATGACGACCCGGGGGATGAAAGAGCGGGAGATGGATAAGATAGTGGAGTATATAGCGAGAAGGTTGAGATTCTGTGCAGCAAGTTCCCGGCGTATTAGTTGATAAGAGAAGGGGTAAACGATGAAGTGTCCATTCTGCGGTCATCTTGAAGACAAGGTCGTGGATTCAAGGGAGGCCAAGGAAGGGAACGCGATACGGCGCCGGCGGGAGTGTCTCCGGTGCAGGAGGCGGTTTACCACCTATGAGCATATCGAAGATGTGCTCCCGGTTGTGGTCAAGAAGGACGGCCGCAGGGAACCCTTTGACAGGAATAAGATCCTCAGCGGTCTTAAAAAGGCCTGTGAGAAGAGGCCCGTAGCCATGGATGTGTTGGAAGAGATCGTATCGAGGATTGAGAAAAGGGCCCAGGAGAGCGGAGAGAAAGAGATCCCCAGTTCGATGATAGGAGGGGAGGTCATGCGTGAGCTTCAGATGCTTGACGAGGTTGCGTATGTGAGGTTTGCATCGGTCTACAGGGAGTTTAAGGGTATCAACGAATTTATGGATGAGTTGAAGGACCTGTTGAAGGAGAGGAATAAGAAATAGGGTTCAAGGATTCGAGGGGTCGAACCCCTATTCTTTTGGAGGTATTAAGATGTGGACGATTGCGGGGGAAGGTATCCATCCAATCCATGAGAAGAGGCTTACGTCCTCTGTTACTGTTGGGGATTTAAGGTTGCCTGGCAAGGTGGTCATTCCCCTGTCTCAGCATATTGGGGCGCCGTCTGAGCCGCTGGTCAGGATCGGGGACAGTGTCAGGAAGTATCAAAAGATCGGAGAAGCAAAGGGTTTTATATCGGCCTCGGTCCATGCCTCCATCTCCGGCAAGGTCATCGCGATTGGGAAGTTCCCCCATCCGTCAGGAAATCAGTCCCATTCTATCGTGATCGAGTCTGACGGCAAGGATGAGCCCATGGAGGGGCTTACAGAACATCCGGATTACCTCAGCTTAGATCCCAAAGAATTAAAAGATATCATCGTGAATGCCGGCATCGTCGGCATGGGGGGCGCCACATTTCCGACGCACGTCAAGTTGAACCCGCCTAAGGAAAAGAAGATCGATACCGTTTTATTAAATGGCGCCGAGTGCGAGCCCTATCTGACTGCAGACGACCGGTTGATGGTGGAGATGCCCCGTGAGGTGGTGGAGGGGATGAAGATCCTCATGCACATTATGGGGGTCAAAGAGGGGCACATCGGCATTGAAGATGATAAACCAGGTGCTATTGAGGCAATGAGAAAGGCGGCATCAGGCACAGGGATACACATTTCTGTTCTCGAGAAAAAATACCCGCAGGGCGCTGAAAAGCAGCTTATCAAGAGCATCCTTGGCCGGGAGGTCCCATCCGGCGGTCTCCCCATGGATATCGGCGTTGTGGCGCAGAATGTCGGTACTGCTGCGGCTGTCTATAATGCCGTACGCTATGGGATCCCCCTCATTGAGCGTATTGTGACGGTGACCGGGCAGGGGATTCAAAGACCGGGGAATTTCAGGGTGCGCATCGGCACTCTCCTGGAGCATGTGATTACAGAGTGTGGTGGTCTTGTGGGTGAACCGGGCAAGATCCTGTTTGGTGGTCCTATGATGGGGATTGCCCAGTATACGCTGTATGTACCTGTTCTGAAGGGGACATCCGGGATCCTCGTCATACCCAAAGAGGATGTTCTGCTGGAAGACTTTACTGCCTGCATCCGGTGCGGCAGGTGTGTGCAGGCCTGTCCTATCCGGTTATTACCCAACATGTACAGTGTGCTTGCAGAGGCAGGGAAGCCAAAGGATGCTGAGAAATATTATGTGCTCGACTGCATCGAGTGTGGTTGCTGTACCTATGTATGTCCATCGAGACGACCCATTGTGCATCAGATACGCTATATAAAGGCAGAGATGAGAAAGGCTAAGAACAAGGTCGCATGAGGCCTCGCTGTTCGTAGAGCTGACAAGTTGTAATGACAGAGCAGACAGTCGCAGAGAAAGAAGAAAAAAAGGGCAGGTTAGAAGAACCGACCCCGAAGTTGATCCTGACCTCTTCTCCCCATGTGCTTGGGGAGTATTCCATAGAGAGGATCATGTGGTCTGTGGTCTTAGCCCTGATGCCGGGCGCCCTGGCAGGGCTCTATTTCTTTGGCTGGTCTGCCCTTCAGGTCATCGTGGTGTGCATTGCGTCTGCCCTGGGCGCTGAGGCCCTTTTTCAGAAGATCTCCGGTCAGAGGATGACTATCAGGGATGGCAGCGCCGCAGTCACCGGGTTGCTGCTGGCCCTCACACTGCCGCCGGGTTCCCCCTGGTGGCTTTCCGTCATCGGCGGCTTCTTTGCGATCATGATCTGCAAGCAACTCTACGGCGGTCTTGGATATAATCCCTTTAATCCGGCCATTATGGCGAGGGTGTTTCTGCTCATCGCCTTTCCGCTTCAGATGACGAGATGGCCTGTACCGCATCCAATCTTTTCAGGGATCGATGCAAAGACAGGGGCTACGCCGCTGGGAGATCTCCAGGTGGCAAGGCTGACCGGGAAGGGGATAGGCAAGGCGGTGGAGTTAAACCTATGGGACGCATTTATCGGGAATATCGGGGGGAGTATCGGCGAGGTATCGGCGCTGGCCCTTCTCATAGGGGCGGCATACCTCATCTACAAGCAATATATCACATGGCATATCCCCCTCTCCATGATTGGTACTGTCATGGTCTTCAGCGGGATATTCTGGATGATGAATCCGGACAAGTATGCCAATCCCCTCTTTCACCTCCTTACAGGGGGGCTTATCATAGGGGCATTCTTTATGGCAACAGATATGGTCACCTGTCCTGTCACCCTGAAGGGACAGTTGATTTTTGGTTTTGGCTGCGGGCTGATCACCGTCATCATCAGGATGTGGGGGGGATATCCGGAAGGGGTATCCTTTGCCATAGTCCTGATGAATATCGCGACGCCGTTGATAGATATGTATACCAGGCCTGTGAGGTATGGGGCTAAAAGGGTGGAGGGGGCCAGTTAGGGTATGGGACGTCTAATCATCGTTCTGACTGTAATATGCCTCGTGGCGACTATAGCCTTAGCCAGGGTATATGACATTACGAAAGGGCCCATTGCGGAACAGGAGCGGTTAAGGACTGTTAGCGCTATCAAGGCCGTCCTCCCGGCGTTTAATAATGATATTGACAAGGATGCCAGGGAGGTGGTGGTGGGCAGGGATAAAAAGGATAGGGATATCAAGATTAAGTTCTATACCGGAAAGATGGATGAGGTCCCTGTTGGAGTGGCATTCCAGATGACGGCCCCGGATGGCTATGCCGGGGATATCTCGATATTGATGGGGGTCACCCCGGAAGGGAAGATAACAGGGATAGAGATTATCAGCCAGAGAGAGACCCCAGGTCTTGGCAACAAGATCCTGCAGGAGGTATGGAGGGGGGAGTTTAAGGGGAGGTCTCTTGAAGATGGGCCTAAGCTTGCCGTGAAAAAGGATGGGGGAGAGATAGACCAGTTCAGCGGGGCCACGATATCGCCCCGTGCGGTTGCCAATGTCGTAAAGAGGGGACTTGAGATGTACAGAAAGGAGTTTAGTCATGGCGGATAGCGATATCACATCTTCTGAGATTGCAGAGTTACAACCGGCAAGCGGGACATCCTGGTTGAATCTCAAAGAGCTGTCGGGCGACCTTGTCCGGGGTTTATGGGAGGAGATACCGCTCTTCCGCCTGGTCCTGGGGACATGCCCTACGCTTGCGGTTACCACATCTGCGACAAATGGGGTGGGTATGGGTATCGCAACGACCTTTGTCCTTGTCGCTTCGAACATCATGATATCCTTATTACGCAAGATAATACCGGATATGATCAGGATACCGGCCTTCATTATCGTGATCGCCTCTTTTGTGACAATCGTTGACCTCATGATGGCCGCTTTTACACCCGAGCTGCACCATGCCCTGGGTATATTTATTCCCCTGATCGTCGTCAACTGTATTGTTCTGGCCAGGGCCGAGGCCTTTGCATCCAAGAATGGTCCTCTAAGGTCAACAGCGGATGGCCTCGGGATGGGGTTAGGCTTTACGATCGTCCTGATACTCCTTGGATCGTTAAGAGAGATACTCGGCAACGGGACGTGGTTCGGTATGCCGGCCCTGACAGGTATTATGGGGTTGTTTAACTATGAGTACCAGCCCATGATCGTTATGGTCCTGCCGCCCGGGGCGTTTATTGGATTGGGACTCTTTGTCGCCCTGGCAAATAAGATTGAGGAAAAAAGAAAGGGGAAAAAATAAGAAATGGACAATGTCGTCGAGATATTACTGATACTCGTCAGCACCATTTTTGTGACTAATTTTGTCCTGGCCCGTTTTCTTGGGATCTGTCCCTTTTTAGGGGTTTCATCGAGGATAGAGACCAGTATTGGTATGGGGATGGCCGTCATCTTTGTAATCACTCTGGCAGCCCTCAGTTCATGGCTTATTGATAAGTTTGTCCTGATACCGTTTGACCTGGTCTATCTCAGGACGATTGTCTTTATCCTTGTGATTGCCAGTTTAGTGCAGTTCGTGGAGATGGTGATACGCAAGACAAGCCCGGCGCTCTACAATGCCCTTGGGATATTCCTGCCGCTGATTACGACCAACTGTGCGGTTTTGGCTGTAGCATTGCTCGTGGTGCAGAAGGAGATGGATCTATTCCCGATGCTCTTCTTTGCGGTCGGGGCCTCCACGGGATTTACAGTGGCATTGATACTCATGGCCGGAATCCGTGAACATACTGTCCATGCCAGGATACCCAGGGTGCTGCAGGGGACCCCTATTTCATTGATTACAGCAGGACAGATGGCCCTGGCCTTTCTGGGTTTTGCAGGGCTGGTCAAAATGTAGTTGCCTGATTTATCAGGCTGCAGGAAGCCCAATGAATTGGGCAACTACGGCTCCGCCTGCGAGCCTCGGGGTACCCATTGCGGCCGGAGGCCAATGCAATGGGTCGAGTCAACTGCGAAGGCCAGGAGCGAAGGGGAAACGTCCCCCCCTTCACCGAGGCATTACCCCCTTTGATAAATTTAGTTGCCCGACATGAGGCGGATAGGTTATAATGGACATAATTAAGCATTAGTGGAGAAGGTCTAAATGTTGATGGCCATGGTGACAATGGGTGCGATCAGTGTGGTGGCAAGCTTCGGGCTTGGTGTTGCCGCCAAGAAATTTGCCGTTGAGATAGACCCGAAGGTCCAGGAGATAGACAGCGCCTTGCCGCACGCCAATTGCGGGGCATGTGGTTATGCCGGCTGTGCAGGTTTTGCCGCGGCAGTTGCCACGGGGCAGGCCCCTGTCAGCGGGTGCCCTCCGGGTGGAGCCGCTGCTGCCAAGAAGATTGCGGCGATCATGGGGGTGGATGCCCCGGAGATGCCGGAGAGGATGCTGGCCAGGGTCTACTGCCTTGGCGGGCATCAGGAGGCCGTTGAAAAGTTTGAATATCATGGCGTACAGGACTGCAACGCAGCGATCCTTGTAGCGGGCGGCTCAAAGAGCTGTGTCTATGGATGTCTCGGGCTTGCCAGTTGCGTCAGGGCCTGCCCGTTTGACGCCATGTACATGAGTGAGAACGGGCTCCCTGTTGTGGTTGATGATAAGTGTACGGGGTGCGGCCTGTGCATACCGCCCTGTCCTAAGAATCTGATAGAACTGGTGCCTGAAAATAAGGATGTCCATATCTTCTGCCGTTCTTTGGACAAGGGGTCAGATACCAAGAAGGTCTGTAGTACGGGTTGTACTGCATGCACTAAATGTGAGAAGGTCTGTCCCTATAATGCCATCACCATAGACAGTTTTCTCGCCCGGATAGACTATAGTCGATGTACGAACTGCGGCCTGTGCGTTCCTGTATGCCCGACAAACATTATCTCCGACCTGATCCCGGTCAGAGAGGTCGCTTATATTCATGATGATTGTATCGGTTGTCTTATCTGTAAGAAGGTGTGTCCGGTGGATGCCATCACCGGGGAATCCAAACAACTGCATATTGTAGATTCCGTGATGTGCGTCGGATGCACGATATGCGCGGATAAATGCCCGCCCAAGGTCATTGAGATGCGGCCGCAACAGAGATACAAAAACGAGTTGGAGAAGGTATTGTCAGGGGTCGCATAGCCTGTCTGCATGCCATCTCTCCTTGCTCTCTGCAATAGTATTTGCGAGGGCTATTTAACCCAAAAGGAGGTGAAAAAAGAATGAACACGTATGAATCAATTTTTATTCTCAGGTCTACCCTGAACGATGAGGACGTCCAGAAGATCATCAGCAAAATCGAAGGTGTTGTGAAACAGAGGGGGGAGCTTATCGCCACAGAAAACTGGGGAAAGAAGAGGCTTGCCTATGAGGTCATGAAAGAGAAGAAAGGCATTTATGTGCTACTCCGCTTTTGTGCTAAGGGTGATCTTGTCTCAGAGATTGAGAGGAATTACCGCATTGATGATAATGTCATAAAATTCCTCACGGTAAAGCTGGATAAAAAAGGGATAGAACTATTAAAGAAAAAGGAGATGGCTGCGCCCTCTCCGCAGGGTGAAGCCATTGTGGCAGAAAAGACTGAAGGGGGTGTTTAAATAGGAGGGATTCTGTTATGAGCGGGTTTAGCAAGGTCATTCTATTAGGTAATCTTACCAAGGACCCAGAGATACGTTATACCCCGAATGGTACGGCAGTAGCCAATTTCTCTATTGCTGTAAACCGTAGATTTAAACAAGGCGGGGAGGTCAAGGATGAGGTATGTTACTTAGATATCGTTGTCTTTGGCAAGCAGGCTGAAAATTGCGGGCAGTATATCAATAAAGGAGATAGTGTCCTGATAGATGGAAGATTGCAGCAGAGGAGATGGGAGGCAGAGGACGGGCAAAAGAGGAGCAAGATAGAGGTGGTGGCCCAGAGTGTCCAGTTTATGCCAAAGAAACAGGGCATGGCCTCAGGTATTGTGGCCGAAGAAGGAGGCAATGCCCATTCACCGGGTGCAACCGACAATATCATAGAAGATGATGTGCCGTTCTAATAAGGCACATCCAGCGTAAAGGAGAAAGGAGTCATATGGTAGAGCGAACCGAGAGAAGAGACAGAGGGGACAGAGGGGACAGAGGGTATAGAGAGGATAGAGAAAACAGGTCCTTTTACCGGAGGAGGGTGTGTAAGTTTTGTGTTGAGAAGATCCCTTTAATAGACTACAAAGATATTCAAACCCTCCGTGGGTTCGTTTCAGACAGGGGTAAGATCATCCCACGGCGGATATCCGGGACTTGTGCAAAACACCAGAGAGAGCTGATGACTGCCATAAAACGCGCACGGAATATAGCCTTCTTGCCATTTACAGAGAGGGGTTAATCGTCATATTCTTGACGACCCCCCGGCAAGTGTTATAGTTAAAAATGTGCGCATCTCCATAGCGGTCGTCATCTCCTTCATACTGATATTTGGGCTTGGCTTATCTTCCTACATGCAGGATAGGGATATCGTCTTATCAAAGAAAAACCTTCCAGCTGACGAGGCATCAATAGGACCAATAAACAGCCTGTCCTTGCCTTACCCCCCTTCGCTGAGGGTTGAAAAACCCGAGGTGAAGGGTATCCATGTCACAAGCTGGGTAGCGGGTGAGCCAAAACTCTTTACCAATCTCGTACGGCTTGTCGACGAGACAGAGCTTAACACCATGGTCATAGACCTTAAAGAGGCTGACGGCCGTATTGGATACGAGGCAGACCTCCCGCTTGCCCGGTCTGCAGGTTCCATCGAGAGGAGGATCAGGAGCTTAGATGGCCTCATAGAGGAATGTAAGAGGCACAATATATACAAGATAGCCCGGATCGTCCTTTTTAAGGACACATACCTTGCAGAGAAACGGCCGGAACTGGCCATAAAGAGTCAGTCAACCGGTGAAATATGGAGAGATTATAAGGGGGATGCATTCACGAGTCCTTATATAGAAGAGGTGCTGGAGTATAATATCGGGTTGGCAGAGGATGCTGCAAGGCGAGGTTTTGACGAGATTCAGTTCGACTATGTCCGTTTTCCAAGCGATGGCCCCCTGAAAGACATTCTCTATCCGGAGGGTCACAATGAAGCGAAGGCCATTGCCACGATTACGGCATTTGTGGAACGTGCAAAGAAGAGGTTATCCCCTTACAATGTCAAGCTTTCTGTAGATGTCTTTGGTCTGACCACCCTGAGTGACCGTGTGGGTATCGGACAGAACTTCAGGCAGTTAATAACCGCCGCAGATTATATCTCCCCGATGGTCTATCCATCACACTACTGGAAGGGATCCTATGGCTATAAGAGTCCAAACACCGCCCCCTATGAAATAGTCAGCGCTGCCCTTAGGGATGCCATAAGAAAGTCGGCAGATGAGCACCAGCCGGTTGAGACCACACAAGATAAGATCAGGCCCTGGTTACAGGACTTTACCCTGGGTCCCCCGCATTATGGTCCTGAAGAGGTCAGGGCCCAGATAAAGGCGGCCCGGGACCATGGTATCAGGGAATGGCTGTTGTGGAATCCAGTCGTGCATTACACGAAAGAGGCGCTCGTGCCATTCTGGAATCCTGACACCTACACAGCCAGGCAACAGACTCCCCGGCCTGCCTCGCCTCCGTCATCTGAAGAGCCGCAGTCTTAATTAGAGTCTGTGTATAAACTCACGTTTCTCTGATTCCCGGACATGACATGTCACCCGGAGTCCAACTTGCTAAGTCCCTGTAGCTTGGCTTGCTACAAGGTTCTTCAGTTGATGTGGAAACTATTATGGAGGTCCTTAGTGCGCAGAAGTTCTTTCATGATAGGCTAATGATATCTATGGTCCCTTTTCCTTGTCTACCCCTTCCCGTCTGATGATTCCTCGTTTTTCCGCCTCTTCCACTACCGTGTCAATCTTATCCTCGATCACTTCTTTCTTGTCCTCGAGCTTCTCCTTGATCTGATCAGATTGTTTGCCTATATATTTTGATTTTTCCTTAATGGTCTTTCCCACATCCTCAGACCTCTCTCCGAACCAGCGTATCTTATCCCCGCCATTCCACAGGATAAAGGCGATGACAACACCTGCAATAATTATCAGGTAGATAGAGATACGGATCAATTTAAACATAGGGCATCACCTCCATTTGGGAATCTATTAAGACAGTACAAGGGTATTCACTCTTATACTGCATACTGTTAAATTAGTCAATCGGGGGGAGGGATGGGAATTACTTAGCGCTTTTCAACAAATCTCCAAGCCTTCTTATTTCCTCGCCGTAGAGAGCCCAGTCGCCTCGGCGCTGTGCTTCAAGGGCGCGGTTGTAATGATCTTTAGCCTGCTGGAATACATTTTGACTTGTCTCCGATGCTTTGTGAACAACCCCGGCAGTTTCTTTGTCTTGAGCGACCCGGCCGCCGCCAAACACGGATGCCAAGGCTGCATCCATGGTCTCTTCCATAGCAATACGGTTCTCATACGCGACAATTACCCTTTTCAGTTCCGGGATTTTGCCGCCTTCGGCCCGCAGATAAATCGGCTGGATATAAATGAGCGATTCTTCAATCGGAATTACTAAAAGGTTGCCTCTGATAACTTCAGAACCTCTCTGATCCCAGAGAGAAATCTGACGGGAGATCTCTGCATCCTGGTTGAAGCGGTTGACAATCTGCGCAGGTCCATATACCAGCTTCTGCTTTGGAAAACGATATATCACCAACTGTCCGTAAAACTCTCCGTCATTGCGAGCCACCATCCAGGCCGAGAGGTTGTCTTTGCCGCGGGGTGTAAACGGAATCATTAAAATAAACTCTTCCTGCTTTTCGCCAGGCAGTTTCATAATCATATGCCGCATCATTGAATCATAATCAGTCTGCTTTGCCCCGGCGATAACAGGAATCTGCCACTGATCTTCTTTGTTGTAGAAAATCTGCGCCTCACCCATGTGATATACCGTGTAAAGCGTTGTCTGATAGGCAAATAAATCTTCCGGATATCGTATATGAGCTCTCAAATCCTCATCCATCTCATCAAGCGGAACAAACGTACCCTTGAATATTCTGGCATAGGTCTGAATAACCGGATCTTCTTTATCTGCGATATAAAACGTCATTTTGCCGTCATAGGCATTAATCACTACCTTGACCGAATTTCTTATGTAATTGAGGCGCTCGCCCTGCAAAGAACCAGGGTTGTCAGAGACCAGCTCGGCATACGGATAGCGGTCGGAGGTGGTGTAGGCGTCATATATCCATTTCAACTCCCCCTTTTTTGTGACCACCATGTAAGGGTCGTTGTCCAGGCGCAGGAAAGGCAATACCCGTCTGACCCTTTCCTCAATATTGCGGTAATACATTATCCTTGAGGCCGCCGTGATATCATTGGACAAAAGAATTTTCAATGACCCGAATCGCAGGGCAAACAGCGCCTTGCGGAACATGGATTCAATGCGCACCCCCCCGCTTCCTGCATAGTCGGCAAAGACATTTGCCTCGCCTGAAGGATAGTTAAACTCTTTTGTCCTGGTGTTCACCACGACCCAGTTGCCGGCAAGTTCCCCATAGTATATTTCCGGACGGCTCACTGAAAGCGATTTGATGCTTGATGATGGCGGAAGGTTTTTCAAGAACAGCACCGGCAGGCCCTCCGGTGTTACCTCATTTACCGGACTTAAGGTGAGTCCAAAGCCATGCGTAAATGTTAAGTGTTCGTTGATAAAGGTGCGCTGAGGCAAGCTGGCAGGATTAAGCTCTCTGGGAGAGAGCAGAACCTGGCGGTAGTCTCCGTCTAAATGATAGCGGTCGTTATCAATGGAGATAAAATCATAGTACGTGCGGATTTCCTGCAGTTGGCCAAACGTGTCAAGCAGGGGATCACGATCCCAGAGCCGCACATTTTTTATGGTGGAGCGGTTGTTATTGATGTTAGCCATGGTAAGGACTGCTTCGCCGGTAAGATTGCGCTCTACTATCTTATCTAATGCAAAAGCCTTTCGCGTAGCTTCAATATTGTATTTGATATAAGGGGTTTCCTTGATAAGCTCATTAGGCATCTAACGCAAAGGCCTTTTGTGTGGCTTTAATATTGTATTTGATATAAGGGGTTTCCATGATGAGCTCATTAGGCGCAACCACAAATTTCTGCAGGATGGCCGGGTAGGCCCAACCGCCCAGGACGGAGACGAGAGTATAAAAACCGACAGCCAGGATAATGAGGTGGTTGCCGGACTTAAAGATGTTTATGATCACCAAGATAGCCGCGGCGGCCGCAACAAAAATAAGTATTTTCAGGAACGGAAGCATGGCGTGGATGTCAGTAAATCTGGCGCCCGTAAACGGTCCGGCAGAGCTGTAGAGCAAATAGGGGATTCTGATCGCATAAATTTTGAAGCTCGTTAAAACAAACAAAAGGGCAATAAGAATTGACAGATGCATCTTCACCGGTTTGTCCATGAATAAGGATTTCATAATTCCAGCGCCAGGAGCCGGATAATTTACGGCAATAGCGCCCCGCAGCGCATAACTTGCAACCGCGCCGATCAGAGACGCAATAATAAGCCAGAACCCCAGCCCGACCCAAGATTGAACAAACGGTAGATCAAAGAAGTAAAAAGCAATATCCCGGCCCAATATGGGATCCTGCACGCCAAATGGCGTTGCGTTAAAATACTTAAGCGCCGTTTCCCAACTACCCGCTCCGGCCAGTCCCGTGAAAAATCCAAGTATAAGCGAGACCGGCAAGGCGAATCTATTCATGTATCTTGCCAGATCTAACTTTCTCACCATGTCAGTCTCCGCCCCAACGCCTTCCCGCAGCCGGACAATCAGGGGCCTTGACACAACGAGTCGTTTCGCCAGCCAAAGATTAAGATAGATGATGGCAACGCTCAAAATACCAACGGCCAATCCCAAAAAAATCTTTGTAATAAGAATGGTGGTGAAAATCGTGGTAAAGCCGATTTCCTGGAACCAGTACCAGTCCGTCAGCAGCCCCAGAAAATTGGGCGCTATAAAAAGAGACAGCAATACGACGCTGTAGATGATGGTTGAAATAAGATTTTTGGTGAGCATATATATTTATGATCCTGCGGGCAGCAAGCCAGCCCGGAAACTATTATATACAACATTGCCGCAGGAGTCGACACCTTAAAAGAGAATTTTAAAATAAAGGGATTTTATTCCGTTTGTTCCCGCTTTTTTTTATGTGCAAGCTCTTCCATGAGCTCCATCTGGATCTGCTGGATCTCCATCAGCCGCTGCCACTGATTCATGAGCAGATGGTCGATCTTCTCGTGCAAGTGTCGGATCTCCAGTTCTGCTTTGAGGTTGATGCGATAATCATGCTCCGCCTGCAAGCGGTCCCTCACCTCCTGGCGGTTCTGGCTCATGAGAATGACAGGGGCCTGTATGGCGGCAAGACAGGAGAGGATAAGGTTGAGAAAAATATAAGGGTAGATGTCAAAGGGCTTCATGAGCATGACAACGGAATTCACGGCGATCCATATGAATAGTACTGAGCAGAAGATGCCGATAAAGAGCCAGCTGCCGCCAAAGTCGGCAAGCTTGTCCGACATTATTTCCCCGAAGCTGCGTTGCCGGTCGTACTCGACATTGATGTTTTGTGACAGCAGTTCCTGCTCTTTCAGGCTTTTTATAACCTGGTCCTCTAATACAGACAGCTCGCCCTTATCCGCTTTGATGAGATCCTTGACATACTCCTCCCGATAGCGATTGAGATCAGCAATACAGATAAAGCCCTGTGAGGACCAGTCGGGGTGGGTCGCCATGATCTTCTCGACGATCTGTTCCCGGACGATGTCCGCTGACATCACTTCGCTCATTTTCTTTTGTCCTTTGCAAACCTGGCAAATGACCATCTTTTGCTGCAATTTGTTCATGATAACCTTACCTCCTGTGTAGGTCGCTCTCCGGTAGATTTCATGCCATCATTGAACAGTTGATCCCCTCGTCGTCACGAAGGACCTCAAGCCTTCTTATCCATGAAGGTACTGTTACTTCTTTGCCACTATGCCTTGGTATTTACAATCTGTTCAAACCATTCAATGCCGCATCCTTGTAGGCATCGCTGAGGGTGGGGTAATTAAAGACCGTATCCTTGAAATAATCGATTGTGCCTCCAAAGCCCATGACGGCCTGGCCTATGTGGATCAGTTCAGCCGCCTTTTCTCCGATGATGTGAACGCCTAAAAGCCTCCTGTCTTCCCGATTGAAAAGAAGCTTCAACATGCCGTGAGTGTCGCCGATGATCTGTCCCTTTGCCACCTCATGAAAAAATGCGCATCCGGCTTCGTAAGAAATACCCTTTTTAGTCAACTCTTCTTCTGTGGCGCCAACCATGGATATCTCCGGTATGGTGTATATGCCCAATGGGATATTGGATACAACTTCACAGGTAACCTCTTCTTTATGATAGGCATTGCAGACCGCCCTTCTCCCCTGTTCCATTGATGTGGATGCAAGGGCTGGAAATCCGATAACATCACCGACGGCATAGATATGCGGCACGGAGGTCTGAAAATATTCATTGACATTCAGGCCGCCCCGTTCATTTGGCCTGATCCCGAGTGCATCGAGGTTTAGCATGTCGGTATTTCCTACGCGGCCCATGGTGTAGAGCAGTTTTTCTGAGACAACCTGTTTGCCGCTTTTTAAAGTAGTCACAACCCTGTCCTTTGCCTCAACGATTATCTTGACGACCTCTTCATTCAGTCTCAGAGTGATACCACTGTGCCTCATCCAGTAACAGAGATTGTTTACGATCTCTTCATCCGCAAACGGCAGAAGCCTTGATTTTTTCTCCACCAGGGTAACCTTTACTCCAAGCGAGGCAAATATACAGGCGTATTCACAGCCGATAACGCCGCCTCCAATGACAGTAAGAAATGCCGGAATATTATTGAGTTTCAGGATGGTATCGGTATCGTAGATGTGCCCTTCGTCAAAGGGCACCTCTTTGGGTCTGAGCGGGCGTGTGCCTGTTGCGATGATAATCACATCTCCCGAGAGTTCTTCTGAGCCTGTTGCGCCCTTTACGGCCAGACTGTGTTCCTCTATAAATGACGCCTCTCCATAGATGATCTCGATGTTGTTTCTGCTGAACTGGTCTATAATGACCTCCATCTGCCTTTTTATGACATCCATCTTTCGAGACATCAACTCCTGGAGTGTTACTTCCCTTCCAAGGGTGAGCTGAAAGCCGAAAACCGCCCTTTCTTTAAAGCCTGCAAAAAAGAGCGCCGCCTCCCTCAGGGTCTTGCTCGGGAGCGTTCCTGTATGCAGACCCGCCCCGCCGATATAGGGCTGCCTTTCTATAACGACAACCTTCTTCTTGAGTTTTGATGCCTGAAATGCGGCCCTCTGGCCGCCGGGACCGGAACCGATGATTAAAACATCAAAGTTTCTCGTAGAGGCCTCCCCCTTGAAAATGAATCTCAGGATGAAGATATTATGCCACAAGGCGCTTGTTCTTTCCAGAACCCTTTATATACAGGAAGACGCGGAACGTGTCCTGGGTCTG
>JACROQ010000144.1 GCA_016214375.1 Nitrospirota bacterium
ATTTCACAGACTGTTACCCAGAGATGACTTCCCAAGAAAAGATTAGAAATTTTTCCATCATTGCCCATATTGATCACGGCAAATCCACACTGGCTGACCGTCTCCTTGAACATACAGGGGCATTGGCCTCCAGGGATTTTAAGGAGCAGGTGCTGGATGCCATGGATCTCGAACGGGAGAGGGGCATCACGATAAAGGCGCATGCCGTCCGTCTCAACTATACGGCCAAGGACGGCAGCCAGTATGTCCTGAACCTCATCGATACCCCCGGCCACGTAGACTTTACCTATGAAGTCTCGCGCAGTCTGGCCGCCTGTGAAGGGGCAATCCTTGTTGTTGACGCCTCTCAGGGGGTAGAGGCCCAGACGATAGCCAACACCTACCTTGCACTGGATAATGACCTGGAGATATTGCCGGTGATCAATAAAATCGACCTTCCGGGGGCAGATGTCGAAGATACGAGGAGACAGATAGAGGAGGTGTTGGGATTAGACGCCAGTGAGGCGGTCCCTGCAAGCGCCAAGGAGGGGATAGGGACTGTGGAGATATTGGAGTCTATCATCGCAAAGATTCCCTCGCCCTCCGGGGGTGTGGACAGGCCCCTGAAGGCCCTGATCTTTGATTCATGGTACGATAACTATCAGGGTGTTATGTTGCTCATCCGCGTCATTGATGGAAAGGTCATGCCTGGCCGGCAGATCATGCTTATGTCGACCAGGAATGTCTTTGAGGTCCTATCCCTGGGTGTCTTTACCCCAAAACCTATGCCGGTACAGGAACTCTCTGCCGGGGAGGTCGGATTTGTCGTTGCAGGGATTAAGAAGGTCGGGAATACCAAGATCGGGGACACCATAACGGATGCCGCAAGACCGACGGATTCTCCATTCCCGGGTTATCAGGAGGTCAAGCCGATGGTCTTTGCAGGGCTTTATCCGGCTGATTCCGGCGAGTATAAGGCGCTTCGGGATGCTGTCGAAAAATTAAGGCTGAACGACTCTTCATTTACCTTTGAACCGGAGAGCTCTCTTGCCCTGGGATTTGGGTTTAGATGCGGTTTTCTCGGCCTCCTGCATATGGAGATCATCCATGAAAGGCTGGAGCGAGAATTTGGACTGGACCTGATCAGTACCGCCCCCACCGTGGTCTACAGGATAACAAAGGGCGGAGAGACCTTTACGATCGATAGTCCCACACTGCTGCCGCCCCCGCACACCATCGACATGTTTGAGGAACCCTTTATCTTGGCGACCATGATCTCCCCGGCAGAGTATGCCGGCGCTATTATCGGTCTATGTCAGGAGCGCCGCGGGGTACAGCGTGAGATCAAGTACGTGAGCAAAGAGCGCATGATGCTGATCTATGAACTCCCGTTAAATGAAATAGTGCTTGACTTTTATGACAGACTTAAGTCAATCTCTAAAGGTTATGCATCACTGGATTATGAGTTCCTGGGTTACAGGGAATCGAGCCTCGTACGTCTTGACATCCTGTTGAATGGCGAGACGGTGGATGCCCTGTCCTTTATCACGCACCGGGATAAGGCAGAGATACGGGGCAGACAGCTTGCAGAGAAGATGAAGGAACTGATCCCCAGACAGATGTTTGAAGTGATTGTTCAGGCGGCGATAGGCGGAAAGATTATAGCGAGGGAGACCATAAAGCCAATAAAAAAGAACGTAACCGCAAAGTGTTACGGCGGTGACATTACACGGAAAAGGAAATTATGGGAAAAACAAAAGAAGGGAAAAAAGCGAATGAAACAGTTTGGGAAGGTCGAGATCCCTCAGGAGGCCTTTTTGGCAATACTCCAGGTGAAAGATTAGGGGAGATGGAACAGGAAAAGACTAAAAAGCATGTCATCCGGGAGTATGCGGAGTCTATAATCATCGCGGTTGTTATGGCCCTGATTATCAAGACATTCGTCATCCAGGCATTCAAGATCCCTTCAGGCTCCATGATACCTACCTTGAAGATAGGGGACCATATCCTGGTCAATAAATTCATCTATGGAACCAAATTACCTTTCACAGACAGGATCATCATCCCCTTAAAGAGGCCGAACCGGGGGGATATTATCGTCTTTAAGTTTCCTGATGATGAAAAGAAGGATTTTATCAAGAGGGTCATAGGACTCCCCGGGGATACCGTAGAGATCAGGGGGAAAGGGGTCTATATCAACGGCAGTCAAATAGACGAATCCTACGCAG
>JACROQ010000145.1 GCA_016214375.1 Nitrospirota bacterium
AGACCGGCAAGAAGGCGCTTACTCAAGCCGGGGGCAGTTATCTGATCGTCTTGAGAGGCCGGGCACCCTGGCCGGAACTGGGCATCATGATCCAGCCCGTCAGTGCAACCAGCTTGCCGCAATACATCGGCACCGCCAACAGCGTCATCACCATCCGCAAAGAGCTGTAATTCCCTCAACATTATTATTTTTATTTTAACACAGGAATATCCTAAAATGCATCAGGAGCATATGAAATGAAGACATCAGATAAATTCTTATGGCCAGAAATTAGAGAATCTATTGATTTTTTTCAGATGGTAGTCTATTGTTAAGGTGCAGCTTAGAGGACGACCTATTTATAATGTAGTGGTATGATATTTGTGAGAAATTATATAAAGGATGCTTATGCATGAAAGCTTATGGCCATCCATGCATATATAGCTAATTAGCGGTAATTTAAAATTATATGAATGACAGTGGAAAAGTTAAATAACATCATCGAAAGATTAAATGCAGGGGTACTCTTAATAGATCCCCATCACCGCATCCAGTGGATGAATAAAAAGGTGGTGGAGTGGTTTGGCCCCCTCGATATCGGGAAAAAGCGAAGATGTTACAGGACAATGAATTTCAGTGATAGCTTTTGTCCTATATGCCCGACCGGAAAGACTATTGACGCAGGTATTTCAACCCGGTATGAGCTATTTATCAATTCCAAAGGCCTATCCCGAACCTTTGAAATTATTGGTATCCCTGTCTCTGCAAAAAATGGTGATATTTCTATGGTAATGGAGTTAATCCTCGATGTTACCAAAAAGTCTGCTGAAAAGATAAAGAATGAAGAGTTGCTGGCACAGATAGAGAAGATGGCTGCCATAGGACAGCTTGCAGCAGGGGTTGCCCATGAACTGAACACTCCTCTTGGCACCATAGCTGTGATTGCGGATGAACTGAAGAACATCATAGGGGAATCTCAAGGGAGTGAGACCCCTGTAGAGAGGTTTATGGAATACCTGACTGATATGGATACTGAGATTAGACGGTGCAAGATCATTATAGAGGACCTTCTGAATGTGTCTAAGAGCGGCATCTTGAGGAAGGTGGATACAGACATCAATGAGCTTGTGTCCAGGACAATACTGCTCGTGGACAAAGGTGGGAGCTCATCATCAAAGGTTACAATATCCAGGGACCTTGATAATAATCTCCCCATTATAAAAATCGATCCTGAACGGTTCAGGCAGGTCATCTTTAACGTTTTAAAAAATTCCCTGGAGGCCATGGCAGACAGAGAAGATGGGCGTGTCAACATATCCACAGGGACGAAAGGTGAGTGGCTAAGGGTTTCAATTTCAGATAATGGGGTCGGGATTCCTGAAGAGAATCTCAAAAGGATATTTGAACCGTTTTTTACTACAAAACCTGTTGGGAAAGGGACGGGGTTGGGCCTTTTCGTAAGTTATGGTATTATGAGAGATCTTAAGGGAGATATAAAGCTTGAGAGCAGTACAGGCCGGGGGACAAGGGTGACCCTCCTGCTTCCGGTAAGTGATGAAGAGGAATGAAGCAGTGGGCCCCGAAGGGGGCACATTGAGCGGAGCGAAAAATGAGAGTCCTTGTTGTGGATGATGACCATGCCTTTAGAAAACACCTGTCAAGGGCCTTGACAAGAAGGGGCTATGAGGTGTGGTCTGCCGAAGGTGGAAAGAATGCTATCCATATTGTGGAGGATAAATCTTTTGATGTGGCTATCGTAGACTTGAAGATGCAGGAGATGGATGGGATACAGGTGATCGAGGGGTTAAAAAATATTCAGCCCTCTATTGTCGGGATTGTCCTTACAGGTTACGGCAGCATACCTACTGCTGTTAAGGCCCTTAAGTTAGGGGCCTATCACTATCTCACAAAGCCGTGTCAGATGGCTGAGCTGGAGACCATCCTGAAGGAAGTTCAGAACGAAAGGCACAGACAGCCCGGCAGGTCGTCCCCTGACCACTATCAGGGGATAGTCGGAAAGAGTCAGGCCATTCAAAACATTATAGATATGATCCAGATAGTAAAGGACACATCCCTCCCTGCATTAATATGCGGGGAGAGCGGCACGGGCAAGGAGCTTGTGGCGAGGGCGGTTCATTTCGATAGTTGCAGGAAGGAGAATCCCTTCATAGCGATAAACTGCGCGTCCCTTAAGCCTGAGCTCCTCGAAAATGAGTTCTTCGGTCATGTGAAGGGCGCCTTTACAGGGGCGACCAACAGCAAGGATGGTCTTTTAAAGACAGCCGACGGGGGGACCCTGTTTATAGATGAGATCGCTGACATGGACCTTGTGGTTCAGGCCAGCCTCCTGAGGTTTATAGAGACGGGCTTGTTCAGACCCCTCGGTTCCACGAAAGAGGTAAAGGTTAATGTTCGGATAGTAGCCGCCATAAACAAAGATATAGAGGAAGAGGTTAAGATGAGGAGATTTCGTCATGACCTTTACTATAGGTTAAATGTCTGCCGGATCAATATCCCATCTCTAAGGGAACGTATAGAGGATATACCTCTGCTGGTAGACCACCTCCTTACCACCTCTCCATTAGTTAAGGATAGGACAGTTACAATCTCTTCAAGTGCAATGGAGATATTTTTATCTTATAACTGGCCTGGAAATGTGAGGGAGCTCTTTAACCTCCTCGGGAGGGTCATCCTCATGACAAAGGAGTCGATGATAACAAAGGGCCATTTAGTCACATTCCTTCCGTCTGCTCTCAGGAAAGGCAATGAAAGGGCCTCCTCATTGAAGGATATTGAGAAGCGATATATTGTTGAAAGCCTTAAGGCCCAGGGTGGAAACATCAGTGCTACGGCCAGGGCCCTCGGAATAGACAGAAGAACCCTCCAGAGAAAGATATCCGGATACCGCATTCAGTAATAGAGGGTAGTTATAAAACATACTCCGGAAGAGCGAAGGGTGAAATCATGGTGAAAAGACAAAGCCCGATGAAGAGTTTTTTGTTATATCTTATAGTTTCTTTTTTGTGCCTCTGTATCTCTCTGGTTTTTCCTGTCTCTTCCTGGGCGGGTATCAGAGGGGCGCCAGAGGGTGAATCCGGTGTAAAGATAGGGGACAAGGCACCTCTCGAAACCGAGGATCTTAAAAGGGCTCATAAAGAGGGGAAGGTTATTCTCCTTATGTTTGGCAATCCTGACCATTGTCGTTACTGTGAGAAGGTATGGTTCAATATAATGGATATTGGGTCTCGATATGAACAGGATGTGGCTGTCATAGTAAAGCGGCACCGGGCGGCTGAATTCTGGGGGCCTGAGTCAGAGGATGCGGCATTGGGTAAGCGTTACGGCGTAATTGGAGAGCCGTGGCTTTTCATAATTGGCAATGAAGGTATTGTAAGGTATATATTTCGAGGATTTGCAGGGCTGACAGAGATCGAGTCCCAGCTAAAGAAGGTGTTAGAGACCCCTTTTGAAGGAAGTGGCTATCACCAATTTCAATCCCTTTTTTTTAACCAATGTCTCTACAGGGGTGTAAGGAAGGGACTATATAGCTGATTTTCTCTATCGTATGTTAGCCGTGAAAGATATCCTCCAGGTACCGCATTCAGTAGTAAACTGACATTTTTGCCACGTGTGGCAAGGGTGTCCCTCCGGTTCAGGAAAGGCTACTAATTATAATGGATTGCATGAAGAATCTCTAATGTGATTTATCCCGGCATACCTGCATCTTTGCCCCATTCTATCCTGATTTATCTCTCCTCCTTTTTAACTAACTGATTGATTTATAAGCATTTCTGTTGATGGTATATTTGTTGCTCTAAACATTCATGACATTATCAATTGTCACCCCCCGCCGATGAAAATCCCCCCTTTAAAAAAGGGGGGATTTTCACGGTAAAATAAAGGATACAAAGGTGGACTACATTACCTACGGGATTTATGTCGGCGTTAACTTTTAATATGTAATATGGATCTCCGTGTTCAGATTAAGCAAAGGTGCAGAGTATGCCATACGCGGTCTTGTGTATATTGCAGGGAAAGAGAATGCTGATGTTGCTTATGTTGAAGAGATTGCCGTGGCCAGGGGTATACCGAGGGCGTACCTCTCAAAGCTGCTTCAGAACCTTGCGAGAAAGGGTTTATTAAAATCCTATCGTGGGCAGGAAGGTGGTTTTGTATTAGCACGGAATGCGAGGGAAATTACACTACTGGAGATTATAGAGGCTGTAGAGGGGCAGATCTATTTCAATGAATGCCTCGTAAGGAACAGTTTATGTGATAAAGAGAAGATATGCCCGGTACATAATATCTGGAAGGAATGTTTAAATAAATTTATAGAGACTCTTGGAGGCTATAGCGTTGCATCTATAGCTGAGAGGGAATTAGTGTTGAGGAAAAAAAGATTAAATAGACCTGAATAGGTCAACTATATGGAGCAAACAATGATAAAGTTCTGTAAAAGATTCTTAGGAATCAGCAGCATGGGGATTCTCCTGATTCTCCTGATGGCCGTGCCGGCCCTGGCATTAGAGGCCAATGAGTACAGGCAGTTCTTTGGTCTTGATTCAAGGAGACTCGTCTGGTTCATAGCCCAGATGCACCTCTATTTCGGCGCCTTTGTGCTGGGTGTTCCTCTCTTTGCTGTCATTATAGAGATTGTGGGCTGGAGGAACAGGGACAAAAAGTTTGACAAACTTGCTTATGAGTTTACAAGCCTTTTAAGTGTTGCCTATGCTGCCACCGCGGCCCTCGGCGGCCTCATGGCTTTTGTCCTCTTTACCCTCTACCCCACATTCATGGGGTATATGGCTGGTATATTCAAGGATGTGATGATCCTGTATGCCCTTCTTTTCTTTGGAGAGACCTTTTCACTGTATCTCTATTATTATGGGTGGGAGTCGCTCAAAGGGGGATTCAGCTTTGACAGGAGGTTTCAGCTTGTGATGAAAGGTATAGGAGGTATTATCCTCCTTGCCGGTCTGTTATTCCTCTTTGGTGCATGGGGTCCCCATATGAGGGGAGATACGAGGGCATTTATAACCTTTCTATACATGTTACCATTCGGTGCAGGTCTATTTCTTATCAAGGACAGGAAATCCTTCCATATATTTGTAGGGATCCTTTTGAACATATTCGGGATAGCGATTGTACATATGGCCAATAGCTGGGTGGGCTTTATGATGGGGCCCACGGGTGTCACAGAGAAAGGGGATTTCATAGGTACCACATGGCAGGCATTCGACAATCACCTCTCCACCCCCATTGCGATCCACAGGATGCTTGGGAATCTCGCGTTTGGCGGGTTGATTGCCGGGGCCTATGCTGCGGTGAAGTTTATCGGTTCCAGGACAGATGAGGACAGGGCTCATTATGACTGGATGGGTTATATAAGCAACTTTATTGCGATAGCAGGCCTTATCCCCATACCCTTTGCAGGCTATTATCTTGGGAGGGAGGTCTATTCCACCAGTGCGGTTATGGGTAACAATATGATGGGGGGGGACTTCTCATGGACGTTCATCATGCAGGCGATGCTGGTGGGGGCGCTTTTTCTGATAAGTAACTATTATCTCTGGAGCGGGATGACCCGTATACCCGGGGCTGAGCGCTACTATGGGTATATCAAATTCATGCTTGCCATCATCGTTGTATCCTTTGCCATATGGCTGACCCCCCATAATCTCCCTCTGACAGGAGAAGAGGTGGCGGGGATGGGAGGGAGTCAGTATCATCCGACACTGAAATTTTTTGGCCTGATGCCTGCAAAAAATGCGGTGGTAAACCTGATGATTCTTTCAACATTTTTCAGTTTCCTCCTGTACAGAAGAGGAAATAAAGGGGAAAGGGTTCCCATCTCCAAACAGGGTAAGATGCCTAGGATAATCATCCCAATCGCAGGATTTGTAGCCATTGGGATTATAGGGCATTATGCCTACTTTCTCCTGACCGCAGACCCGAAGATCCTAGATTTATCCCTGGATAAGGCCGTCTACTTCAGAACTGTAGGATGGCTTTTAACGCTTCAATGTCTATCAGCTGCGATCACCGTGATACTGAGTCTTAAGGACCGGGGGATCTTTGCCCAGGGTCTGTATATGACGACTACGGCATTGAGTGTAACGCCAGTTCTCGGCGTCTATGGATTCATCGTGATGGAGAAGGCAAGCCCCTTCTTGAGGAATGTGGCCGTGAGCCAGTTCCTTCAGCTCATTGCGTGTATCGTCCTCGTATCAACAATAGACTCTTTCCTGTTCAAGGGCGCTAAGGAGATTGGGACACTGAAGTGGGGGAAGATGACCGTGACGAGTCAGTATGCATTGCTGGTCCTTGCGATATTCATAACATTGAACATGGGGCTGATGGGTTTTATCCGTTCAGGGCTGAGGAGTGACTGGCATATCTTCGGGGTGATGAGGGATACATCAGAGGGGGCCTATACTCCGAGCAACTATACCATGACGGAGATGGTTGGATTGGCGACGGTGGTATTTTTCGTGGCCGTTGCCTTTATGTTCTGGCTCGGGGCAATTGCAAAGAGCAAGGCGAAGGTGGCGTCAGAGGAAGTTAAGGAGGAGCTTAATGATACAGGCGATAGGTAAGGTTTTTATATTCTTATTAATACTGGTGGGGCTTTTCCTGGGTATAGGGAGGGCCATAACCAATATGACAGGCGGGGAGAAGAAGGCGGCAGGCGTTGTTACTGTAAGCCCCGAGGGAGGGGAGACTATCTTCTGGGGTAAGGGTAGATGCTGGACCTGTCACAGCATGGGTGACAGGGGTAGCGCTGTCAGATGCCCGAACCTTGGGGTTTACGGTGAGAAGTTTCCGCTTCCCGAAGGTCAGAGGGCTGCAGAGAGGGCAAAAGAGAGGGAAAAACAGACGGGCCTGCCATATACACGTACAGACTATTTAGTGGAAAGTATAGGAAATCCCAGTGCCTATTTAGTAGATGGTTATAAGAACGAAATGGCCATTGTCTATGCGCCACCGATCTCTCTGACCCCTGATGAGATAAAGGCGGTAATCTCATATCTGCAGAGTCAGGGCGGGGAGGTGGATATTGAGGCGATCAACAACCCCACGGAGATTAGTAAGAAGTACTGGGATAAGATCCATGCAGCCTCGGCTGCAGGTGGGGGCGATCCAGGTCACGGGGAAGAGGTATTCCAGGCAGCCTGTTTATCCTGCCATGCATTGAAAGGGGAAGGGGGGAATGTTGGGCCTGACCTCTCTAACGTAGGGACAAAGGGTTTGAAGTATATCTCGGAAGCGATCCTCCAGCCGTCGACGACCTTCACACCCGGTTATGAGACCTTTGTGGTGATCGATAAGGGGGGGAGGAAATATGTGGGAATAAAGACGAAGGAGGACGCCTCCGGGGTTGAGCTGATTCTGGGTAATGGCGAGGCAGCAACTATTGCCAGGGGTGACATCAAGGAGATCAGCCAGGACAAAAACAAGAGTATCATGCCCGAGGAGCTGACCGAGGCCCTTACGGTTAAGGACTATCAGGATGTCCTGGCCTTCATGTTGATGCAGAAGGGGAAGAAATAGGGGGATATGCAGATGGAGAACAGATCAAAGACAGATGGATTTAAACTAGGGAGGTTCTGGTCGACTTTAATTACTCTGTGTATCATTTACCTGATAATCAAATGGGTCATACCCTTTGTTTCACGTTGGCTTACCGGGCTCCCATTCCCTCTTCCTGTTCCCGGGACATTAGCCCTTTTTTATATAATGCTGACCATCATAGCCCTGTATGTCTATATCTCCTTTTCAGAGGAGAGGCTGGAGGAGTTTTTAACCCCCATCCGAAGACTGCTGCTCGGCATGTATGGTTCGAGGACAAGGACTGTTGTGCTTGCGATAATCCCGTTGCTCTTTGGATGGCAGATATATTCTGCCACAGTACCAAAGGTCAGCTCCCCCACGTCCCTAAGGATCCAGCACCCCTCCAGTAACTTTCCAAAGGACATGGAAGCGTTGAAGAACCCTCTGATAAATCCGGGGGATGCCGAGGTGGATAAGTTTATCGAGGAGGTGAAGGGGAATAATGTCCAGTTCATTCCCGAGGCAATGGGTGAGGTAGAGAAGGTAAAGGGTAAATATGAGAACATCCTCGGATTTATCCCTACGGAGTCGATGCAGGCATTTTTGAAAGATATGAAGACCGGGAACGTCAGCAGGGATAAGGCAAGGCAGGCATTGAGAGAGAAGTATCTCTTTGAGGGGAAGATCCTCTATGCGATGAACTGCAGACCATGTCATGGTGACTCTACAGGAGGGGATGGACCTATGGCTGACGGTTTTCGGCTGAGGCCCATCAATTTTACGGAGAATGGGACCATTGAAACTATTGTGGAGGGTTATACCTTCTGGAGGGTTTCAACCGGCGGGAGGGGGTTGCCCCAGGAGGCCACGCCATGGGACTCTGCCATGCCGGTGTGGAAGGCAGATATTCCGGAGGAGTACAGGTGGCGGATCATCATGGCTGAGTATGAGCTTGCCCAGAAGACGCCGCGTCAGCCTGAGAAGCTGGCAGAGGGTGAAGGGAAGAAATAGTAAAGGAGGTAAGTCGTGATAAAAAGGTTTTCTGTATCCCTGTTTTTCCTGTTTACTCTTAGCTGCTTATTGTTGACTCATGTTCATGCAGCGGATGTGCCCGCTGGTAAAAAGTTGGCAAAGACACCGGAGGCAATAGAGAAGGGCAGAGTTATATATTACAAGAGGTGTAGCTTCTGTCACGGGCTCCAGGGGGATGGGGATGGACCGGTGGCTTATCAGCTTATCCCGCGTCCCAGAGATTTTACTAAAGGTCTCTATAAATTCCGCTCCACTGGCAGCGGTGAACTACCAACGGATGAAGACCTGTTCAGGGTCATAAGTCGCGGTTTACCTGGAACTGCCATGCAGACCTTTGATAGTGACAAGATCAAGAGCGGTCTTACAGAAGAGGAAAGGTGGCAGGTCATCTATTTTATAAAGACCTTTTCCAAAGACTTTGATGATCCTGAATTCAATCCCTATAAAGCGGTGGTTAATGTATCCAGTGAGATAAAATCATCACAGGCGGGTATTGAAAAGGGGAAGAAGATATTCCAGGAGATGAAGTGCTGGGAGTGTCACGGTGATGGCGGCCGGGGTAATGGCCCTAACTCCCCTCGACTCAAAGACAAATTCAGAGGTGACCCTATCCTCCCCTTTGATCTTACAAAGGGATGGAGATACAAAGGGGGGAATACAACCAGGGATATCTATCTGAGGTTTAATACAGGGATAAATGGCACACCGATGCCATCATTTACAGACTCCCTGAAAGATGAAGAAAGATGGGATTTGGCCAACTATGTAGTCTCACTCCAGAAAAGGGAAGTCAATAATAACCCGGTCCTTAGTGCAAAATTTGTCAGTGGTGAACTCCCCACTGACCCTGATAACACTCTATGGGGTAGTGCCACATCCATAGATGTACTGTTGGCCGGACAGGTTATAGCAAGGCCGAGATGGGAGAACCCGAGTGTGGACCTGGTTACTGTCAAGGCCCTATACAACGCTAAAGAGATCGTCTTTCTTATGGAGTGGGGGGACAGGTTCAAGGATACAGTACATAATCCTGAGAAGGAGTATAAAGTATCTGATGTATACAAAGGCTATGTAAGCTGGGAGGATATCCCAAGGGATATTGGTAATTTCAGGGACTCTATAGCCCTGCAGTTTCCGACGGCAATCCCTGCGGGGACCAAGAAGCCTCACTTCTTCAGGGGAGAGTCGGGTAACACTGTAAACCTCTGGGTCTGGAAGTCAGATCTGGAGGAGTCTGGCCAGCCTCCTGTGGAAGAGGTAAATGCTTCAAGTCCCGGCCAGCCTCTAAAAATCCAACCCCCTGAGGGTCAACAGGTAAAAGGGAAAGGGGTATGGAAGGATGGCGTCTGGAAGGTTGTTATTAAGAGACCTCTCCTTACTGAGGACAAGAATGATATCCAGTTTGAAAAGGGGAAGTTCATCCCTCTGGCATTAAATGTCTGGGATGGCTCCAATGGGGAACATAACCTCCTGATGAGTCTTTCATCCTGGCATTATGTGATCCTGGAGACCACGGTCCCGATGAGTGTTTATCTCTATACCTTCCTGGGTATTGCAGGGTTAGGACTTGGTGAGTTCTGGCTTGTGAGGAGGGTGAGGAGGAGTGGGTAAACAGATGGCCGGTGGAAAAGATTTAAAGTCTATAATAAAACGGCTTGAATATCCGGACGAGGCGAGGATTGTGAGCCAGGTTATGGAACAACAGGAACGGGTCAAGGCACGCATGAACAGGGTCAGGCATAAAATCCCGGTACTGAGCGGCAAGGGTGGTGTAGGAAAGAGCATGGTTACAGTGAACCTGGCCATTGCCTTTGCCCGTCGTGGTTATCGGGTCGGGATACTCGATGCCGATCTAAACGGCCCCTGTATCCCAAAGATGATGGGGATATCTGACCTTTCTTTTGAGATTACTCAGGAGGGGGCAATCCCTCCGGCCGGGCCATTAAATATAAAAGTTGTCTCAATGGACTTTCTTGTAACGAAGGAGGAGAATTCCATCCGCTGGAAGGGCCCTATAGATTTGAGCCCCATCTGGCTGGGGACTATGGAGATGAGTGTGCTGCGGGAATTCTTAAGTGACGTGGTCTGGGGGGAGATAGACTTTCTATTTATCGATCTTCCACCCGGAGCGGCTGCAGACAAACCACCTGTCATTGCCGGGCTTATCCCTGACTTAAATGGTGCGGTTATTGTTACAATTCCAACTGAGATTTCCCTTGGTGTCGTAAAGAGATCTATAACCTACGCAAGGGAACTGGGAATGACGCTCCTCGGTCTTGTAGAAAATATGAGTGGCTTTGTCTGTCCTGTGTGCGGAGCAGAGGCCGACCTGCTCGATGGAGAGACCCAGAGGATAGTCTCAGACCTTGATATTCCTCTTCTCGGAAGTATACCCTTTGATCGTAGCCTATCCCGGAGCTGTGACAGGGGAAAACCACTGGACGACGCGCATTTCATCTCAAGAAGGTTTTCATGGATAAGCCAGAGGATTACAGAGAGACTGGATCTTAAGGAGAGTGTATTTGAAAAGATATAATGTAAGGCCAAATTTGAGGTTTAGATGAAATTTATATGCCTAAAGTGTGAGAGCTATTTACTCTATGATATGCAGGAAAAGATAGAGGAATCTATCGGTATCACCTTTAAATGCCCTCAGTGTGGATACAGGCTTGCAATGATAGCCAATGCTGGGGAGACCCAACTGGTACATTCCATGGGGATCAAGATTGGCGGAAGAACTTCTCCGCCCGAAGCCTTAGAAATGACCCGAACTAACCTGGATGAAGGGGCAGAAACAGGGATTGATTGGAGCGAGGAGGCTGAAAGACGTCTGGAACAGATACCTCCATTTGTGAGACCTATGGCAAAGACTGGTATAGAAAGGTTTGCCAGAGAAAGAGGCTACAGGGAGATTACCCTGCCGGTGATGGAAGAGGCAAAAAAAAGATTTATGGGATAAGGAGGATTTTCAAAGATGAAATGGATTAAAGTCTATCAAAAGCTAATCGTTGTATCTTTTTCGATGGTTTTTACAGGGATTCTTGCAGGAACTGTTAACGCTGATGTGGCCGGGGGGCAAAAGATTTTTGAGGCAAAGGAGTGTGGCGCCTGTCATCTGACAAAGGGGCCTAATCAGGACAAGACCATTGAGGATAAATTAAAGCGAAAAGGTCCGGACCTGTGGTTTGCAGGGAGCAAGTTCAAGAAGGAGTGGCTTGTGAAATGGTTGCAGGATCCAAAGTCCATAAGGCAGATGGCCTATAATTCTATAGAAAAGAAAAACCCCGGTGACCATTCTAAACTTTCAGATAAGGAGGCCAGCGATGTGACAGACTACCTGATGACCCTCACATCAATAGATGTAGTGTCAGGGACAATCCAGGCAAAGAAAGACCTTATGGGGAAGATGGTCTTTGAGAAGAAACAGGGGTGTTATGGTTGTCACTTATCGATGAGGGGTGCCAAGGTGGCAGGGGGTCTCACAGGGCCGTCCCTGGTGGATGCGGGGAAGAGGCTTCAGGGGGACTGGATCTACGCCTATCTGAAGAACCCGCAGGCCATTATCCCGGTAAAGAGGATGCCCACCTATGCGGGTGTATTGAATGATTCAGAAATGAAGAGTGTAGCGGCCTATGTGGCTAGTTTTTAAAATCCCCCTTAATCCCCCTTTTTCAAAGGGGGAAATTTAGCGCCCCCCTTTTAAAGAAGGGGGGACGGGGGAATTTGAAAGGAGATTTTCAGAATGAAAAAGGGAATCATTTTAACCGTAATATTTCTAATACTAACCATCTGGTTTATCCATCAGCGGGAGACCTTCGGGGCCTCACCTGTGGAAAATTACAAATGGTACTGCGCCCAGTGTCATGGTCTGAATGGTAAAGGAGACGGGCCAAATGCAACAAAGGAACAGCCAGTTACTCCCAGAGACCACACAGACACCAAGGGGATGAGCAAGCTCACAGATGCGGATATCGAGAATGTGATAAGGGACGGGGGAAATGCGACAGGTAAGTCTACCATGATGCCCCCCTGGGGTAAGACCATGACCGATGCAGAGATAAAAGATCTTGTGAAATATTTAAGACAGTTGTGCAAGTGTTAAAACAGAGGAGAAAGGAGGTGAAATAGATGAAGAAAATTATGCTTCTATTATTTGCTGTTTGTTTTGTATTCAGTCCCGCGTTGGGTATTGCCTATGATGAGATAGAGGTCAAGAACGGTGGCCAGATCATGGGGCATGTTAAGTTTGCTGGCAAGCCATCAACGCTTGCCGCCCTTAAGGTGAATAAGAACGAGGACTTCTGTGGTAAGGAGAAACCATCGGAGGCCCTGGTAGTTGGAAAGGAGGGGGGTGTTAGATTTACAATTGGGTATCTCGAGAATATCGAGAAGGGAAAGACAATTGAAAGAAAGAAGCAGACTGACCTTAACCAGGAGAAGTGTCTCTTTGCCCCCCATGTCTTTACTATGACCAAGGGGACAGAGCTGGCCGTAATCAACTCTGACCCGGTTCTCCATAACATCAATGTAAATGTAGATGGTATACAGACACTTAACAAAGGTCAGCCCAAGCAAAATCAGGTTGTTGTTGCAAAGATAAGAAGGATGGGTCAGGCTGATATCACCTGTGATTCTCATACCCATATGAGGGGTTATGCCATGATATTTGATCACCCCTATCATGCTGTGACAGATGAGACAGGTACATTTGTTATTGATAATATCCCGCCAGGGAAGTATACCCTGAAGGTGTGGCATGAGAGCTGGAAGGTGACAGGCTTTGATGACGATGGGAGGGCGCTCTACGACAAGCCTGTATTACTCTCAAAGGAGATAGAGGTCCCTGCAAAGGGGATTGAGCATGTAAACTTTGAAATGAAGTAAAAAGGAGGGATGTATTATGAAGAGGTTATTATTCATATCTGTTGCGGCGGCCTTTATCTTAGGTCTTGCGGCAACACCAACCCTGGCCGTTAAAATCGGCCTGCCCATCAAGGAGG
Organism: Nitrospirota bacterium; assembly: GCA_016214375.1. Classification (GTDB taxonomy): domain Bacteria; phylum Nitrospirota; class 9FT-COMBO-42-15; order HDB-SIOI813; family HDB-SIOI813; genus JACRHF01. Next base: position 13,563 of record JACROQ010000145.1, read on the forward strand.
TGAGGACCCTTATTGATGTGAGCAGCGTAGATGTGGCTGTAAAGGCGGGCCACGCAAAGGTAATCAATAAGGTTGATCCCCAGACAAAAGGGGGACAATGGGCTATCGACCAGGCGAAAAAGCTGAATGTGAAACTGAGCGGTAAGACCGTCGTCTATGAGATCGATGCCATTGAGTCCACTCAGGATATAGCGGGGGTCGATTTCCCGGTATGGGCCTTTGTCCCCCGTGGACAGAAGAAGGCCTATCCCCATGGCCCTGTCCCGGGTCCAACCATCATTGCTGATGAAGGGGATCTGGTGAGGGTGAGTTTGAGAAATAACAGTAAGAATAACCATACCATTCATATCCATGGACCTACGGTTATCAACTATACCCACGATGGCACCATGAATGTGGCCCAGGTCCCTGTAAAGCCTGACCAGGAGTTTACTTACGAGTTTGTGGCCTCTCCTGCCGGCACTCATATCTACCACTGTCATGTCAATGCCAATGAACATATGGATATGGGACTTTACGGTGCCATCGTCATCCATAGCAAAGACGATGAGAAGGTGGATCAGGACGTCCTGGCCATTCTGGATGAATGGGACTCCACGTTTTCCAAGGAGGAGGGATTTTCCCCGACCACTGCCGAGCAGAAGCAAAGCGTAGAGGTGGGACACCCCAGGAATCTCTCACGCATGAACCTCTTTACGATCAACGGGAATGCCTGGACTGATGAATACCCGAATGTTCTCCTGGCCCAGTCAGGGCAGAAGATCCGGGCAAGGTTTGTTAACTTTGGTAGCTGGCCCCATAATATCCATCTCCACGGTCACACCCTGCACTGGGTAGCCTGGGACGGGCGGAATGTCTATCCGTATAACAATAAAATATCTGACAATGATATGAGATCAGACTCTGTCTCCATCCTGCCGGGGGAGAGGAAGGACTATATCTTTATTGCGAACCAGGAGGGGAGGTGGGTATGGCACTGCCACATTGTCCCCCATGCCACAAATGACGGCGTCTATCATGGTGGATTGTTGATGGCGGTCGTTTATATGGGTAAGGATGACAAAGGCAACCTCTATCCCAAAGGGATAGACCTCGATGCATACCCACTGGGTAAGCCTGTGAAGATAGGTGAAAAACCATATGATGCACTACAGTAGAGCCATTAAATTCAATAGATGTTATGCAGGAGGGCCTCAGAAGCCCTCCTGTAGTCTCTTACTTCTTATCTCTTACCTCGCACTAATTCTTTTTTCCTTTCCTGCTTATGCCTCAAATCTACCCATCAGGGGGCAAGCCAGAGGTGAATCAAAGATCAAGGTTGGAGATAAGGCCCCATTAATTACAGAAGAGCTGCAAAGCGCTCATGAGGGAGGGAAGGTCATTGCCCTGATGCTGGGCTATCAGACCCACTGTCCCTGGTGTGACAGGATGGACAGGTATATCCGTGTGATTATGAAGGCGACGAATAGTTTTGATGACCGGGTTTCCTTTGTTCAGACTCAAATAGAACATGCCAAGATGATCGCTCCTCCAGCGGAAGGACTGAGATTAAAAGAGGCATATGGAGTGGAAGGGCAACCCTGGCTCTTTATCATTGATAAAGGGGGTACGGTACGTTATGTCTACAAGATCTTCATCTCCAGTGATGTCTTTATAAAGAATATCAATGAACTATTAGGAGATAACGTCTCTATAAGGGATCTCAATGAACTATTAGAGCGATTGCACGAAGAAGAGGGAGAGCGCGAAGCCCCAGGCAAAGAGAAGAAAGATGAGAACCGCGATGGACATGAGTAAAAGTCAGAAGATAGAGGCAAGAAGTAAGAGGCGAGAAGCAAGAGGCAAG
>JACROQ010000111.1 GCA_016214375.1 Nitrospirota bacterium
TGCTTTATCAACCAATCAATCTTTCTGCTCAATTCAGAGGGGTTCTTCTCAAGCTTTTCTAACGTATCCTCCCAGTATTTCATCACTTCATATACAACAGGGTCTTCCTGAGTATTACCGAAGTATTTATAGGCTTGTTCCAAATAGGCCTTTTGTATCTCAACCGGGGTATATTCCTTTCCATTTGCAAGCTTAACTGCCTTCTTCAGACTCAGATCTCTCGATATGGCCTTTATAGCCTGCAAGGGGTTCTCAAGTTCCAGCCCTGCAATCTCCCGGTTGTTATCTATCATCTGTAATACCAGGGCTATGGTCCCAATCTTGAGATAGGTTGTAAACTCTGACATGTTTGCATCACCAACGATGATGTGTAACCTGCGAAACTGCTTGGGGTCTGCGTGGGGTTCATCGCGGGTATTTATGATAGGACGCTTGGCCATCGTGTTGAGATCAATCAAAGTCTCAAAGAAATCGGCCCGCTGGGAGATCTGATAGGTTGCGGGGTCCGCCTTGTTATCCGTTCCTACCTTTCCAGATCCCGCAAAAATCTGTCTTGTGACCAGGAAGGGGACCAAGTAGTGGACAATCCTGTCAAACGGGGTGCTGCGTAACATCAGATAATTCTCGTGATACCCATAACTATTCCCTTTACCATCTGTGTTATTCTTATATATAAAAAGTTTATTATCTTCCTTCCTGACCCTATTCGCGTTCTCTAAGCACAGGTGCATCAATCTCTCACCTGCCTTCTCATAAATCACAACATCTTTGGGATTCGTACATTCAGGCGTAGAATACTCGGGGTGTGCCCCATCCACATAGAGACGCCCGCCATTTTCTAGTGGCTTATTCAAGTTTAAGTTTTGATCCTGTGCCGGCCTCTCCTTCTCCCCCTCTATTGTAAATCCCCTTGCGTCAACCAGCGGGTCTTCATTTTCATAATCCCATAACACCCTGAGTGATGAAAATGGCCGCAGATGATTGATGATAAATAGTGAAGAGGATACAGGATCATACCCCTCCACTTTTTTCGAAGTGATACCAAATTCTGTTTCTGTACCCATTAGTAATTTGATTGACATTTAAGTGTTACTCCAACGACCACTTGAACCCTATTGTTACAAATAATGTCCGGTTACAACTGTTTCAACCCGTCTTGATTCTTTGGCCTTTCCGCTGATCGTCCGGACATTTACTATCCTTTCATTTTTCCTTCCCGAAATCTTAGCCCAATCGTCCGGATTTGTCGTATTCGGGAGATCTTCATTCTCTTTAAATTCATCTTTGATGGCCGTCAACAGATCTTCTCCTTTAATACCACCCTCCCCCGTTGTGATCATCCGCTTTATAGCATATTTCTTGCCTCTGGCGACAATGCCTTCTATCATAGCGCCACTGGCAAAATCCTTAAAATAAAGAATCTCTTTTTCCCCATTGGCATACGTGACTTCTAAAAATTTATTTTCCTCTTCAAGACTGTACATATGTTCAACGGTTATATTGATCAATCTATCGGCGGCCTTCTGCGGGTCCATTCCATCAAGATCAAGTTCAGACTTGTGGAAAGGCAGGTCCTTCACAAGGTACTTGCCGAATATATCTTTTGCTGCCTCCTTATCAGGACGATCGATCCTGATCTTTATATCTAAACGGCCCGGTCTGAGGATCGCGGGATCGATAAGATCCTGCCTGTTGCTTGCCCCGATCACGATGACGTTTCGCAAGCTCTCAACTCCGTCAATCTCAGATAAGAACTGCGGGACAATCGTAGATTCCACATCCGAGGATATCCCGGTCCCACGTGTCCTGAACAATGCATCCATCTCATCAAAGAACACAACTACGGGCATCCCCTCTTCCGCCTTCTCCTTCGCCTTGCTGAAGACTTCACGGATCTGACGCTCGCTCTCCCCTACATATTTATTTAATAATTCAGGTCCTTTAACATGAAGAAAATAACTCCGCACATCCTCTCCCTTTTTAGATTCCAATCGCTTGGCAATAGAGTTGGCAACAGCCTTTGCAATTAAGGTCTTCCCGCATCCGGGAGGCCCATATAACAAGACCCCCTTGGGGGGACGAAGCCTATACTCTTTGAACAAATCAGGGTAAACAAAGGGAAGCTCAATGGCATCCATGATGGCCTCTATCGGTTTCTTTAACCCGCCTATATCTGAGTAAGAGACATCCGGAACCTCTTCCAGGACTACCTCTTCCACTTCTGACTTGGGCAATTTCTCCAACAACAGACCAGAGCGGTGATCAAAGAGGAGCACATCACCCACACTTAATTTTATTCCATGAAGGGGCTCGGCTATCTCAGCAACCCTTTCTTCATCCCCATGCAGAGAGACAACAGCCCTATCTTTTGCTATCCTGTCTTTCAGTCGCACTACCTCTCCTTGAACTTCATAGCCCTTTACCTCTATAATATTCAGGGCCTCGTTGAGTATCACCTCCTGTCCTCTGAGCAGGGTGTGGGCATCGATTCCCGGACGGACATTCACCTTTAATTTCCGGCCGGACACATGCACAGTCACTGTTTCATCTTCATTAACATTGGAGAATACCCCATAACTTGCGGGCGGAGAGGTAAGTTTCTCAATCTCGTTTCTTAACGTCTGGATCTGATCCCTGGCCTCCTGAAGTGCGGATATCAATTTTTCATTCTGTTTAAAGGCGCTATCTAATTTATATCTTGACTCTGTCAGACGCTGCACCTCTTCTTCCAAATTCTTCACATAATCACAGAGGTTCTCGATCTCCTTCTCATACTCCGCGATTTTCTCATCGTTAGACATCTCTAACGACTTCTTCACAGGAGAATTCTTCAAAGGATTTCTCATAGAACTTAATCTATAACTTTTCTTTGACTCTGACATGGCCTCTCCTTTCACAGCAGGCTGAAGAATTCTTATTCTTCAATGAGTTAGGTAAATGAATTCTACCATCTAAATATTGCATGGTCAAATCCCACTGCCCCGCAATCTGAGCTCCTCAAACATGCCTACAGCAGCCGCATGCACAGACTTGGAACTCAGTATTGCAGATATGACTGCTACCCCTCGCGCCCGACTCTCCATGACTCCCTTAATATCCTTTATCTTTATGCCTCCTATCGCAAACACCGGGATTCTTAATTCCCTGGTTGCGTTTGCCAGTTTCCTTAATCCAACAGGCGGACCAAAGGCCAATTTACCGGGTGTCTCAAAGACCGGACCGAATGTAATAAAGTCAGCGCCTCCTGCCTCTGCCTCCCTTGCCTCTGTGAGGTTATGTGTAGAAACCCCTATCATAAATCTCCCTCCTGATATCTTACGGACAGACGTCACCGGAAGGCTGCCCTGTCCCAAATGTATCCCGTCAGCATCTAAGGCCATCGCAACATCTATCCTATCATTCACAAACAATTTTACAGACCTCTCATCCGTTAATCGCCTGAGTTTCTCCCCTATTCTTAGGAGCTCCCCGGCAGACAGGTTCTTTCCTCTGAGTTGTACAGCCGTTACCCCACCATCAATTGCCTTCCGCACGGAAGGGATCAGATTTTCCTGAATATTTTCTGTATCTGCAATCAGATACAGAGTAAAATCTATGTTATTCAATCCGCCCCTCCAAGGGACTGCTCGCAGAGGCATATAGCTTCCTGGGTATCCTGCCTGCCAAATAGGCCAATCTGCCAGCCTCGACAGCCATCCTCATGGCATGGGCCATCTTCACCGGGTCTTTTGCGCCTGCTATTGCCGTGTTCATCAGGACGGCGTCAGACCCTATCTCCATGGCAATCGCCGCATCAGATGCAGTCCCTACACCGGCATCCACGACAACCGGAACAGAGGCGCTCTCTTTGATTATTCTGATATTGTAGGGATTTCTTATTCCCAGTCCTGATCCTATCGGCGCCGCAAGGGGCATTATGGCGCTGCATCCTATATCCTCCAGCTTCCTGGCCACCACCGGATCATCGCTTGTGTAAGGCAACACCACAAAGCCCTCCTTCACAAGTATCTTTGCGGCCTCTATCAATGCCTCATTATCCGGCAACAGGGTTTTCTCATCTCCAATCACCTCCAATTTGACCATATCAGATATCCCTGCCGTACGGGCCAATCTTGCCGTGCGTACCGCATCCTCGGCTGTGTAACAACCGGCAGTATTGGGAAGGATGATATACTTTTTGGGATCTATATAATCCAGGAGATTTTCTCTCGAATGATCTGTGATATTGACCCTTCTGACAGCCACTGTGACGACGTGCGCGCCAGAGGCCTCTATGGCCTCTTTAGTCTCTTTGAAGTCTTTATACTTCCCGGTACCTACCCATAGACGCGACCTTATCTCTACTCCGGCGATCTTTAGTACCTCATCCATTTCCGCCTCCCACGAAGGTGATGATTTCTAATCTGTCGCCCTCTTTCAGATGTAGAGCGTCAAACTGATTTCTGTCAATGATTTCTCTGTTATATTCAATGGCAACCCGCTCGGACTTAATACCTAACAGTTTTAATAGAGACTGCAACGACATCCCTGCTGCAATACTTTCGGTCTTTCCATTTATAGTAACGTTAATGTCCATAGACAAAAAAAGCCGCACCTCACAGGGAAGCACGGCTTTTTTCTCCCACTTCCCTACGCTGGCATTATCCAGTTCAGGTTCAAAGTGTTGCCCTCGACTCTCTTACCCAAGAATCAAACCACTGGTTAATCGATCAACACGTTCTTCTCACCAACTAACCATTGACTTGCTTGCAACGGGCACCAGACCGAGGGTTCTCAGCCTAAA
>JACROQ010000112.1 GCA_016214375.1 Nitrospirota bacterium
ATCAAATGTCCCATGATATATCGCCTTTACGCCCATAACAATTCAGAATTTATCTCTCTTCCTGTATACGGTTAATGTAGTATCGCCATAGATATAATTGCCGTACAGAACAAAATATTCATTTATCTCCTCCGGCATAGAAACCTTGGAAGAGTGCTCGATTATTAGATAACCGTAATCTGATATATTAACACTTACGGTTATCTTTGACAAGAGTATTTTCCATTTTGAATAGTCATAAGGAGGGTCAACAAAGATGATATCATAAGTTGGCTTATGTTTTATTATTCCGCCCAATGCCAACAATACATCCCCATAAAAGATATCGGCAGATTGTCTAAACCCACATCGTTCTACATTCTCCCGAATTATTTTGACATGTCTTGGATTAGATTCGACAAAGGCCGCATGCTCAGCCCCCCTGCTTAATGCCTCTATACCTACAGCCCCGCAACCCGCAAAGAGGTCTATAAATCTTGCCCCGCTGATAACAGCAGAGCCTATGATGTTAAACAGGGATTCCCGGACCTTATCAGAGGTCGGGCGTATCTTAGAGCCTGCCGGTACTTTTAACAACCTACCCTTGGCCTGTCCTCCTATCACCCTGAGCATAAAAATTTTCCAACGACTTTCATTGATAATTTCATATACTTTATGTTAGTTAAGGAACAAAATCAAGGGAGGGTAACTGAGTGGAAGGACGCCCGGAAATTCATTCTATTGATGGGATTGTGCGAACAGGTCTTAAGCCTTTATCGCACAAAGTTCGCCGATCATCATTAAGGGTCTTCTTTTGTTCTGCAAAATAGTGGTATCAAGGATTGTGCCGCAATTAATACAGCGCCATGCGTAAAAGACCAGAGAGAAGTCTGTACACCGTTCCGATACCATAAACCCATTGCATTTAGGACAGTGCATTATAGAAACCTCCTTTCTATTTTATTGATAATTGCATAATTAATACCAAATCCAGAATTAAAACCCAATTAAAGACTTTGCGTCCCTCAGAAAGTCCATCAACCCCGCAAAATATGCCGCACTCAAAGACATTAAGGCATAGGCATTTCTAATTAATTTTTCAAAAATCGAAGAAAATAGTGTTATTTCAATGCAATTAAGAGTCAAAAAGTACACGATATGACAAAATTTTGTTGCAGGCTGGACTGAAATAAAACGTCTGATAAGAAATATTATGTAAAATAATCCTGTTCTCCTTTCAGGGTACCGTGTACAAATATCTCTACAAATCCTTTTATGATACCGTCAAGCTCTTTCTTACAGATATCACGTCCTTTGACAATCTCTTCTAACCTGAAACATAAAAATATCATCCCAAAGAATACACCAGCCGCCATCTCAGGCGAAAATCGTCTGAGCATACCCTTCTTTTGCTGAGACCTGAAGTAGCCGGCAAGTACCCGGTCGGTCTCATCTATAAATTGGGTGTAGATCTCCCTGATCTTCTCCGGATAGATGTTGATCTCAGAGGTCATAATCTTTACCAGGGATTTTCTTTCCTTTAGAGTTTCGAAAAACAGGACGCCGATGGAATGAAGAACCTTCTCATAGCTATAAGAATATTGGGATATCTCAGACAGGAGGTCTCTAAGTGGAGGGAGGAAGGTGTATTTGTTAATAACTTCTTCAAACAGCCTTTCCTTAGAACCAAAATGCCTGAACAGGGTAACCTCTGTAACCCCAGCCTCCCTGGCTATATCCTTTGTTGTGGCCCTGAGATAGCCCTTCTCAGATATCAACTTGAGGGTCGCCTGGAGGAGTCTTTCGTCAGTGTTGAATTTCATTGTCCGCTTTCCATCTCATTAAGGAGAACCCCCATTCGCCTTTTTAAGTCAAGAATAGCCACCTGCAGATCAATGGTACTATTGGCAAGCGACTCCTGGGCCGCAACAAGGGTGGAATTGGCATCAATAACATCTACATTGGTAGCTATGCCATAGGTAAACTGTTTGAAAACGGTATTATAATTCTCTTCTGCAAAAGAGACCTGTTTCCTGTAAAATTCCATTGCTGAACTGATAGCCTCCAAGTTATAAAAGGCTTCCCGTACTTCAAGGGCTATCTCCTTTTTGAGATTAAGTGTTGTCAGTCCTGCCTCTCTTGACTTACTTTCTGCTTCTCTGACCTCAGCCAGCCTTAACCCTCCCTCATACAATGGAAATGACAGTGTGGCAGTGGCAGATATACTTTCTTTGTTGAAGAATGCGGATGAGATTGGGTCCTGATCCCTCCAGGAGTAGACCCCATCTAACCTCAAAGTTGGCATATAGCCACCTTTGGCATATTTAATATTTTCTTTGGCTATTTCCTCTTCCGCCTTCGAATTCAGATAATCATCCCTCTTCTCAAAAGCAGTCTTTAAAAGCTCTTCGATCCCTTCAGAGGGGAGACTTTTTTGCGGGGGTTCGACCAATTTAAACCCTGTATCAGACCCTACGAGTCTTGCCAGCCTATCCTGGGCAACGAGCAGGTCCTTCCTTGCCCGTGTAATATCCGCCTGTATCCCTGCCACCTCTGCCTCTGTCCTTAATACAGCCGCCTTTGTCAGCTCACCCACCTTAAACCTTGCAGAGGCTACCCTGCTCCTCTCTTGTGCGCGTTTCAGGTCAGCCTCTTTTATCTCGATCTCTCTCATCACCTTAAGGACGCCGTAATAGGCATTTGAAACCTCCATAATAATATTCTCATGGGTGATGGAAAGCCTCTTCTCCCCGGTCTCCAGCAGATATTTCGCCTGTCTTAAGGCGCTCCACTCCTTTCCGCCACGGTAAATAGGAATACCCACCTTGATACTGTAATTATAGCTATAATTTGGCTGTATCACTGTCAGTGACGATCTCTTATCCGTAGCATATTGTGTATAGCCGGCATCCGCAGAGATCGTCGGAAGGACATTGGATAAAGCCTTCTTTCTTCCCTGTTCAAGCTGATACAATCCCTCCTCAGCGATCTTGATCGCTTCATGGTTCTTGATCGCAGAGGCATAGGCATCCTTGAGAGACAGTATCCTCTCGTCAGCAAAGACAGGAGAAGAACAATCACTATAGAGGAAAAAGACTGAACTAAGGACTAAAAGAAACAAAAAACGATGAAGATAAAATAGTGCCCTTTCACGTTCCATAGTGACCCCCATAATTTTAATCACCGTCGCCTTGATCACAAGGTGACGTAAGTAACCGCTTACCGTACTCCCTGCTTTATGTAAAGTCAATAAGTAGTGAAGAAGTAGTGCCTCGGTGAAGGGGGTGGTGTTTCGGTTTAAAAAAGGTCGTCCTGGGTACCTGCAACCCTATCCATTCCCATACTATAGATCAGGAAGTAATAGTGAATGGCCCTGTGTATGTAAGATAGCTCCTTTTGAGCTGTCCTTATTTTTAACATCTCTGATGCTGCAAGAATCTCATGGATCCTCAACATCTCCTTTATAGGCATCAATATAAGGATGAAGCTGACAGTGAAAGAGAGAATGGCTATCTGTACGGCAATCCATAGTCTCCTCTTTTCCTCTCTCTCCCCGGCAGTTGCCTCTCCAACCCTCGTTGATAAAGATGTGCTTGAGATAAGTCCGGAGACCTGAAGTGTGGCAAGTATCTTATATACCTCAAACTCGCTGAATTGAGTCAGACCGACGATCTCTTTGATGTCCCTCTGCCCATTGATAAGATTAAATACCTCAATTTCATTTGTACTTAACGAAGAAAACAGCCTCTCGGTCTCTTCACTTTTATAACATTGAGAAAAGATGATACTGTCGGAGGGTATGATGCCTTCAATATAAGGCCATTCGTCCAGCATCCGGATCCCTTCCATCAGGACAAAGTCGGTCGGGACTGGGGTCTCATACTCCTTATCATATTCTATATCCTGGATGTCAAACCGATACCCGCCTTCTTTCCATCTTAAAATCTGGAAGACTACATCTTTTATCTGTGTCTGTAGCGCTTCTTTAAGGTCCTCCTTAGATATAAACCCTGATGTAACCAGGATCTTTCCAATCTTATCCCCTGTCTTTTCCTGAAGATGTAATGCCTCGTCGATCTCTTTCTCCGTCAGCTTTCCGGCAGTTATAAGTAGCCTTCCCACCTTCTCTGTCTCGTCCCTTCTTGATGAGACGGCATAGATGATCTGCCCTTTATAAAAGGTTATGGTGGCAGACATCCCACTCTGATGAACACTCAGGACACCGCCCTTTTTTTGAAGACTTATGAGCTGGAGAATGTCCGCAAGCCCAAACTCTTTTATAGTGCCTTCTAACGCCATACTTTATGTATTGAATCGTATTTTTATATATTTAAAATGGAGTGAAAGAATCAGATAGGACAGCAACAGCAGGGATACCCACGGTAGCAGAGACAATCCAGAGGGGGTATAGGCCATATACCATGTATCATCTGCCCCTCCAAGGATGAGTCCTGAAATCCCCATGAAAAATACAAGGCTTGTTAAACCTCCGGAGACTACCCTCCCCTTGAAGATATGCCATACCCCCGGCAGGATAAAGGAAATTCGCCGGTCCAGATCTTTGACCTCTTCAATTTTGGCGTCCCTCCCCCTGCAATCCTTGCACGCCCCGCCGAATATTCGGGAGCCAACGCACCATCCACAGACAATCTTACCACACCTCGAACAATGATAAGCTAAAGGGGTACGTGGGTTAACATAGGATAACAAGGTGAGAATAATAAGGACACTGACTCCCATGAAGGGAAATCTCTCTGAAGGTATCTTGATCACCCCGCTGAGGATACTGGCCGCCAGCATTTTTGATATCTCTGTTGGTCTCAATGCCGCTGTCCATAAATCACTTCTGTCCACAGGAAAATCTATGACCTTGTATCCCTTCCCCCTGCTTCCAAAAGAAGTGTACATCCCTACCTCCTCCGGACTCATCTTCTTTGCAGCGTCATAGGTACTTTCTGCCTCAGCAAACATCAACTTTTCCCGGTAGGCCTGACTGAGATTGTATATGGATATTACAGAATCAGGGTCAGCATCGATGGCCTTTTTGTAGTATGCAACGGCATCATCATATCTTCCCTCTCTAAAATGGATATTCCCTATATTGTTCAGGGCCGGTATCCTTATATTATCTTTAGCTATGCCTTTCAGATTATTGTAGTAGTTTAGAGATTCTTCTGCATTGCCTTGTTTGTTTAAAAGAAATGCAATGCTCAAAGGAAGATAAGAATTATCAGGTTCGCTTTTTTGCTGATCCTTAAGGCGATCAATCAGATAGGCACTTCCATAGCCTCTGTCTACTGCCAATAATCCCTGGAGGGTAACATTATCATGTCCATTCATATACAGGGTATCATATTTGAGAATCTTTGGGAGAAGGAGGAAAAATATCATAATGAGCAGTCCGATGACCCTCTCTTTTCGTGCGAGGTATATCCAGGCTGCAGCAACCCAGAACAGGACAAACCACCCTATCCCGAATATCAACGGGAGTATAGTCACAGTTGCAAAAAAGATTGGCCTGAGGGGACTATCAATAAATCCGGAGGTCATCTCTCTGAATGTATGGAAAAAAAGAGGCAAGACCCTCAGCAGCCATACGATTAAAAAGGTAAAAAATGTGAAGATAATAGCGATGACCACTACGGTATATAGTTTTCCAATGATGTTGAATAGGGTCCAGAAGTCTATCAGGGATACTCTCAGTCCCCTGATATATTCTGCTACTGAAGCCATAGTGTTTGACATCTTAAAGAGAGCTCTGGCTGAAAGGAAATAGGAAGGGGCATAGGATGGGGATATCTCTCTTGCCTTTTCGCTCAGCTTGTAGGCCTCTTCGGCCATCCCTTTCTCAAGAGACTGGTATCCCTCTCTCACCAAAAGGGCAGAGATGTCATCCATCCTGTTTATTCCAAGCGTATATTTCATTTTCACTATCGTATCCAACATGGCCTCACCGGCCTTCATATCTCCCGTGGATACAGCGCCCATCCTCTCCTCCCATACCTTCTGTATCTCCGGGGGGACTGTAGACATGTAGGATATACTCTCTGCAGATACAATCCCATTACTGAACAGAAACAGTATGAAGCTCAAAATTGGCAATATCATACCCCACCACCCTTTCCGATCATTTTTTCTTTTCCTGCGAGTAGCCGTTTAATATTCTCGATGTGCCGGTAAAAGATCATCGCTGAGACCAGGAGTGAAAAGACAAGGTATTGAATGGATCTCTCTCCTACGAATATTACCATCGGCAAAAATGTAAAGGATATCAAGGCCCCCAGCGAAGAATATCGCCATATCAGGACACTTCCTATCCATATCCCAATGGTGATGAGTCCTGCGAAGGGCCATAGGGCTACTAATATTCCCAGACTCGTGGCTACCCCTTTTCCACCCTTAAATTCGAGATATACAGGATAGTTATGTCCTAAGATAGCCGCCAATGCCACCCCTAAGGTCCATATTTCTGTGCCCCACCATGCCTTCGCGATCAGTACAGGGATAACCCCCTTCAGAGAATCAAGGAGGAGGGTGATAAATCCCCCCAATTTTCCGGCATTTCTAAGGACATTTGTGGCTCCTATATTGCCGCTACCCATCTTTCTTATATCTCCTGCCCCCATAGCCTTTGCCGTGAGGAGTCCGAAGGGTACTGCCCCCAGGAGATAGGCGCCGGCGATAAATGTTATCCTGATGGTATAATCATTCATTTAAAGAAGTTTTCGTCCTTTGATGTGACGCCAGAATCTGGAGAAATATTCAAGGGCCGAGATGAGGGATAAGATTGCCGCTAACCATATACCCACGGTACCCCAGTAGTGCAGGTCAAAAGATCTTTCAAAAAGAAAAATAGGATAATCGAGGATCAGCAGTATGATGGCAACGATCTGCACCGTCGTCTTATATTTCCCCATCTCTTTCGCCGCTATAACAATTCCCATGGATGATGCAATCGCCCTCAGTCCTGTGATGGCCAGATCTCTTCCTATAATCACGATGGCAATCCATGAGTCCACCCTCTTAAACTCTACCAGCATGATAAGTGCAGCAAGGACAAGAAGTTTGTCTGCAACAGGGTCAATAAACTTGCCAAAGAGTGTTACCTGCTCCCATCGCCTCGCAATGTACCCATCAAACCAATCCGTTAATGATGCCATGATAAAAATCAGGGCTGCCCATTGTGACCTGCCCGGAGACTGGGCAGCAAATACCGCGATAAAGATAGGAATTAAAGTTATCCGTAAGATTGAAAGGATATTGGGCAGATTCACTATCAACTCTTTGTCATTAAGATGAAGTCTATCACTTCACGTACAGCGCCTTCCCCGCCCTTCTTCTCTGTAATCATATCCACTGCATCTTTTACCGCCTTGACTGCATCGGCTGCCGTGGCAGAAAAACCTACCCTTTGCAAGAGGGGGAGATCTATAAGATCATCACCCATGAAGGCTACCTGATCATCCGCCAGATAGTATTTGGCCTTTATAGTCTCATAAACCCTGATCTTGTCTTTGGCATCCTGATGGACCTCTTTGATGTCAAGCTCTCTCGCCCTGTACTCCACTGCCTTCGCTGTTCTTCCGGATATGATTCCAACTTCGATGCCCGCGCTCTTTAAAAGATATATCCCATGTCCATCATGTATATGAAAGGCCTTGAATTCATTTCCCTGGCCATCTATGACGATCTTCCCATCCGTCATAATCCCATCTACATCCAGCAGCAAGAACGTTATTTGCTCAGCCTTCTTCTTTAGTCTCTCCAAGTCCTTAGCCATATATTATTTTATTCACTTGAACCCTCGACCCCTGTGTTTATTACACGATCCCCTTCTTCAGCAAATCATGGAGGTGTATGATCCCGCTGACGGTCCTGTCATTATCCAAAATCACAAGGGATGTTATCGAGTGGGTCTCCATGATCTGGACAGCAGAGACGGCAAGGGCGCCCTTATGCAGCACCTTGGGATTCCTGGTCATAACCTCCTTTGCCCTGAGTTTTAAGATATCCATGCCCATTCCGGTATCCCTCTCAAGCAGTCTCCTGAGATCCCCGTCTGTGATGATCCCTGCAAGTCTTTTATCCTTATCGACCACGGTCGTTACACCCAGCTTCTTTGAGGTGATCACACAGATCACATCCTTCATATTACTCTCTTCATCGACCACAGGAATGTCTGAACCGGTGTGCATCATTTCACCCACTGTCAGGAGGAGTCTTCTTCCGATCGTACCGCCGGGATGGAAAAGGGCAAAGTCTTCCTCCTTAAATCCCCTTTTTTCAAATAGGGCCACCGCAAGGGCATCTCCCATGGCAAGGGCCACGGTGGTGCTGGCAGTCGGCACTAAGTTCATCGGGCAGGCCTCCTCTTTCACACTGACATCCAGCACAACATCACTGTTCTTTGCCAGTGTGGAAAGGGGTTTCCCGGTCAGACAGATCAGCCTTAGATTCATCCGCTTAAATGTCGGCAAGAGAGCGATGATCTCTCCGGTCTCCCCGCTGTTGGATATCATAAGCACTGCATCCTCACGCATCACCATCCCGATATCCCCGTGAATCCCCTCGGCAGGATGGAGGAAGAATGATGGGGTCCCGGTACTTGCAAAGGTTGCAGAGATCTTTTTCCCGATCAACCCTGATTTTCCCATGCCAGTGACAACCACCCGCCCCTTGCTGACATGAAGAATGTCCACCGCCTCAGCAAAACGCCTGTCAATGCGGCCAATCAGTTCTTCTATCGCCTTGGCCTCGATGGCAAGTACCCTTTTCCCTGTTTCTATGCTCATGCGCTTGTTATTATTCTATTCTTAACCGTATATAGCGGGGTTAGAAAACCCCGCCTATCCCGATAGGCGGGACATTCCTGTCCCGCCGCTCATTCTGAGCCTGATAAAATTTCCAAGTTCCGTAAGCCCCCGTATCCGTGTGCCCACCTCTTTTAATGGTATCTGAGTCGCCTTATCAGAGAGCGCCTTTGACGGATCAGGATGGACCTCCATAAAGACCCCATCGCATCCTGCGGCCACCGCTGCCCGTGACAGGGTGTCCATAAATTCCCTCTGACCTCCGGAGGCATTCCCTACACCGCCCGGCAATTGGACACTGTGTGTTGCGTCAAAGACGACTGGATAACCAAAAGACTTCATGACGGCGATAGCCCTCATATCCACCACGAGGTTATTGTAACCGAACATCGTCCCTCGCTCTGTGAGCATGATGTTCCTGTTTCCGGCAGACTCTATCTTTTCCACGGCATTTTTCATATCCCAGGGAGAGACGAACTGACCCTTCTTAACATTGACCGCCTTGCCTGTGGAAGCGGCTGCCATGAGAAGATCGGTCTGCCGGCACAGAAACGCAGGGATCTGAAGGATATCCAGGATATCCCTGACCTTTATAACCTCCTCAGGGTGGTGTACATCGGATAATAACGGCAATCCCGTCTCCGTCTTTACCTTCTCCAGTATCCGGAGACCTTTATCAATACCAGGTCCCCTGAACGACGAGATTGCGGTCCTGTTCGCCTTATCATAGGATGCCTTAAATATAATGGGAATGGAAGACGCCTCTGAGATCCTCTTTAATTCTGAAGCAACCTCGAGGACCATCCCCTCATCTTCAATCACGCAGGGACCGGCAATAAAGAAGAGGGGGCTGTTATTGTCAATGTGAATATTTCCGATCCTTATCCCCATCGCAAAATTTATCTCTGGCCTCTGTTTTCCACCCCCTGCCTCACAGCCGCTTCTATAAAGGATGCAAAGAGGGGATGGGGTGAAAAGGGCTTGGATTTAAATTCAGGATGAAATTGGGTCGCAAGAAACCAGGGATGATCTTTAAGCTCTATGATTTCAACGAGGTCTTTTTGGGAATAGAGTCCACTGATGACCAACCCATTTTTTATCAGGACATCCCTGTGGATATTGTTAAATTCATACCGGTGGCGGTGCCGCTCAGAGATCCTGACGCTCTTGTAGGCCTGATAAGCCAGTGAGTTCGGCATCAGGATGCACGGATAAGCCCCAAGCCGCATGGTGGCCCCCTTGTCCACCTGTTCCTGACCCGGCATAATATGGATAACAGGATAAGGGGTTTCTTCATCAAACTCTGTACTATTGGCGCTGTTCAGACCGGCTACATCTCTTGCAAATTCTATGACCGCACACTGCATCCCCAGGCATATGCCAAAGAAGGGTATCCTATTCTCCCGTGCAAATCTTATGGCCTTGATCTTTCCTTCGATACCTCTTCCGCCGAATCCACCCGGGACAAGGATGCCCTGGACATCGGAGAGAGACAGCCCCGGATCTTTATTCTCAATCTCTTCCGCATCCGTCCACAGGATATCCACGGTGATATTGTTTGCAATCCCTCCATGGGCCAATGCCTCACAAAGGCTTTTGTAGGAATCCTTGAGATTTACATATTTTCCAACAACGGCAATCTTCACTCTCCCCTTTGAATTCTTCACCCTGAACACGATATCCTTCCACACCCTTAAATCCGGCTCACCGACGTGGAGATTCAATTTCCTGATGATCATCCTGTCAATTCCATCTTCGTGGAGCATGAGAGGGACTTCATAGATACTCTCCACATCCCTTGCAATCACCACAGACTCCGCTTCAACATTGCAGAAGAGGGATATCTTCTTTTTGACCTCCATCGGAATGGGCCTGTCTGTCCGGCACACTAGTATATCAGGCTGTATCCCGATCTCGCGCATCTTGTTGACACTATGCTGTGTAGGTTTTGTCTTGATCTCATCCGCGGCCTTGACGTAAGGGATGAGGGTGAGGTGGATAAAGAGGGTCCTTTCTGTACCTATATCAAACCTGAACTGACGGATGGCCTCAAGGTATGGGAGGCTTTCGATATCTCCTACAGTCCCCCCGATCTCTACAATGACAATATCCATGCTATTGGATGCATCGAGTATACACCTCTTAATCTCATCCGTGATATGAGGCACCATCTGGACAGTGCCGCCGAGATATTCCCCCCGTCGCTCTTTGGTAATGACATTGTAGTAAATCTTCCCGGTGGTATAGTTGTTCTTCCGTGAGGTGGTTACCGAGGTATACCTCTCGTAATGTCCCAGATCCAGATCTGTCTCTGCCCCATCCTCAGTGACAAAAACCTCTCCGTGCTGAAAGGGGTTCATGGTACCCGGATCGACATTGATATAGGGGTCAAACTTAAGGAAGGTCACCTTAAGCCCGGAGCCCTCAAGGAGGCTCCCTATGGATGCAGCGGCTATCCCCTTTCCAAGGGATGAGACAACTCCGCCGGTAACAAAGATGAACTTAGTGGGGGTCTTTTCTCTGTTCATGGATTAGCGCCTTATCTTCAAGATATTTTAAGTCTTCAGGGGTATCAATCCTGTAGGATTCATGCCCCGTCTCTTTAACCTTGATCCTGAAACCAGACTCTATGGCCCGAAGCTGCTCTAATTTCTCCAAGTCTTCAAGCCTTGTGGTTGGAAGGGCGCTGAAGAGGAGCAGGAAATCACGCTTGTAGGCATAAATGCCGAGATGTTTAAAAAATGTCTTAACCGGCAACCCTTCCTCTTCGCTCAATACCCTGTCGCGGATGTGCGGGATTGGAGACCGGGAAAAATACAGGGCATAGTCCTCATGGTCTGTAACTACCTTGACGACATTCCTATCCCACAACTCATTGGCAGAGGTCAACTCTCTCTTTAAGGTCCCCATCAGTACCGCCGGATTTTCCGTCATTATTGAACTGATCTCATCGAGCATCTCAGGACCTTTTAAGAGTTCGTCCGCCTGGAGGTTAATAATAATCTCTTCTGCCATCTTTTTTGCGACCTCCGCACAACGATCCGAACCGGTCCTCAGCCGTGCAGAGGTCATCATGACCTCTCCGCCAAAACCGGCCACAGCATCATGTATCCTCGTATCATCCGTCGCCACGACAACCCTGTTCACAAGACCGGAACGGGCTGCGGCCTCATATACCCATTGGATGAGGGGTCTCGACTGAACCGGCGTCAAGACCTTTCCCGGAAACCTCGATGACCCATATCGGGCGGGTATGATGACCGCGACCTTGTGCATTATGAATTCGCAACAACACCTTTCAATGCGTTTAAAAGCTGCCCCCGACGTACTACGGCCGTCCCCACAATACCGACCACGATGCCTGCCGCATAGTTGGCAATGGCCGCCGCCTCGCTGAAGGCCGCTTTGCTTGCAAGCGATAAGGCTAAGGCCCCGACCACCGTGTCTCCGGCGCCTGTCACATCATAGACCTCTCTGCCGACGGCCGGGATATCCATAACCTCTTTCCCTTTCTCAAACAGGCTCATCCCATGCTCCCCGCGTGTGATCAGGATCGCAGTGGAGCCGGATTGATTCAGGAGTATCTCCCCTGCCCTGCGGAGGGATTCGTCATTCTGTATCGTGATGCCTGATGCGATGGATGCCTCTGCCGTGTTGGGTGTAATAATCGTTGCCCCTGTGTAGTAATCAAAATGTTTCATCTTCGGGTCGACGACTACAGGGATGTTATTCTCCTTTGCGAGCTCTAATACCCCTTTGACCAACGGTCTGGTGACAACCCCTTTTGCATAATCGGATATGACAAATACCCCGATCTGATTCAGATGGGTCCTGACATATTCCAGTATCATCTCCTGCGACCGGACAGATATCTCACCCCTCTGTTCATGGTCAAACCTGACGACATGCTGGTTGTGAGCGACCACCCTCGTCTTTTTCGTGGTGGGCCGGGCTTCTTCGACGATTATCCCGCTGGTATCCACTCCTTGTATCCTTAAGGCATGGGTAATCCACCGTCCCATCTCATCATGGCCGACCACCCCGCAGATCCTGACCTTGCCCTCCAGAGAGAGGATGTTGTTGGCCACATTTCCGGCGCCGCCGAGCATGTAGCTTTCCCTCTGCACGTCAACGATGGGCACAGGGGCCTCGGGGGATATCCGCTCCACCTTCCCCCAGATGTAGTGATCGGCGACCAGATCCCCGATGACTAAGACAGTCGCATGATGAAAGTCTTGAATATAGGCAGCCAAGCGTTCCATTTGCCTCTTGCCTCTTGCCT
>JACROQ010000125.1 GCA_016214375.1 Nitrospirota bacterium
CCCTCATGGCTGGATCTCTTCGATCTCCTTAATCCTCTTTAAGACCGCCTCTCTGGCCGTGCCGCCAACTATATTTCGCAGATTCACCCCCCTTTGGGGTGTTAAAATCCGGTACAGATCCTTCTCAAACTTGTTGGAAAATGCCTTCAGCTCGGAAATCCTGAGCGTCTCTATTTTTTTGTTGTTCTCTATGCAGTAGGCTACCATCTTTCCTGTGATCTCATGGGCAGTCCTGAATGGGATCCCCTTTTTGACGAGATAATCTGCGACATCTGTCGCCCACATATAGCCCCTTGCAGCCGCCTCTGCTGTCACATCCTTTCTGACAATCATGCCGGATATGACTGCCGGATAGATCCCCAGGATAGAGATCAGCGTATCGATGCTGTCGAAGAGGGCTTCTTTATCCTCCTGCATATCCCTGTTGTAGGTCAGGGGCAATCCCTTCATGGTGGCCAGAAGTGAGAAGAGATTCCCATAGAGCCTGCCGCTCTTGCCCCTGATCAGCTCCGGCACATCAGGATTTTTCTTCTGCGGCATCATGCTGGAGCCGGTGCAGAACTCATCCGGAAGCTCTATAAAACCAAATTCCCGGCTTGACCAGAGGATCAGGTCTTCGCTGAGCCTGGACAGGTGCATCCCGAGTATCGCGCAATCCGCAAGGAATTCTATCACGAAATCCCTGTCACTTACAGCATCCATGCTGTTCTGGGTCACCCTGCTGAAGCCGAGCAGTTCTGCGACATACTCCCTGTCCACCGGGAAAGATGTCCCTGCAATGGCCCCTGATCCCAGGGGCATGATATTGACTCTTTTCAGTGAATCCAGGAACCTCTCCCTGTCGCGTTCGAGCATCTCCCGGTATGCGAGGAGGTAGTGGGAGAAGAGCACAGGCTGTGCAGGTTGTAAATGGGTATAGCCCGGTATAATGATATCGATATGGGTACGGGCCTTGTCCACGATGGCCTTTTGAAACTTGAATATACAGCCATTCATCTCCCTGATGATCTCACGGAGATAGAGCTTGAGATCCAGAGCGATCTGGTCATTCCTGCTCCTTGCGGTATGGAGCTTCTCGCCTACAGGGCCTATCTTATCAATCAGCCTCTTCTCGATGTTCATAGGGATATCTTCCAATTCTATGGAGAAGAGGAACGCCTCATGTTCTATTGTTCTCCCGATCTCCTCCAGCCCCCGTAGAATGGTCGCAAGCTCCCCCTTTTTGAGGACGCCTATCTTGCTGAGCATCTTCGCATGGGCGATACTCCCCTCGATGTCATATTTGTAGAGGCGTTTATCAAAGGATATCGACTCGGTGAATTCTTCGATCCCCTTTTCTGTCGGCCTTGAAAACCTGCCTCCCCAGAGCTTCTTCTTTTCCATTTTACCTTTCCATTAAGCAAGTTGTAGAAAAAATCGTCTGCATGTCATCCTGAGCGAAGCGAAGGATCTGATCCCCTAAGGGAAAACGACGAGTGTCAGATTCTTCGTCGCCTCCGGCTCCTCAGAATGACAATGCGCTGGACTTTTTCAGCAGCCTGCTATTTTCTTCCTGCCTGCATCTTCAGCCTTAAGGCATTGATCTTTATAAAACCCTCGGCATCCTTTGGATTGAAGGCTGCCCCCTTCTCGAATGTCGCTATCTCAGGTCTGTACAATGAAACAGACGACCTCCTGCCGGCAATCGTACAGGTTCCTTTATAGAGTTTCAGCCGTGCCGTACCGGTCACATTCTCCTGGGAGGTGTCTATGGCAGACTGCAGCATCCTCATCTCAGGGGAGAACCAGTAGCCGTAGTAGACGAGTTCTGCATACCTTGGGATCAGGGAATCCCTTAAGTGCATGACCTCACGGTCCATCGTGATTGATTCTACAGCCCGGTGCGCGATGTGGAGGATTGTCCCGCCGGGGGTTTCATAGACCCCCCTTGACTTGATACCGATGTATCTGTTCTCCACAACATCCACCCTGCCGATCCCATAGGCCCCGCCAATCTTGTTTAACTCTGACAGGAGTGACGCAGGGGATAGTCTGCGGCCGTTGATCCCCACAGGGACCCCTTTTTCAAAATCAATCTCTAAATGAAGCGGTTCATCAGGGGCGGCCTCAGGCGAGATAGTGAGCACAAACATATCCTCCGGATAGGCGGTCCATGGGTCTTCAAGCACCCCTCCCTCATAGCTGATATGGAACAGATTGGCATCACAGCTATAGGGCTTCTCCTTTGTCACAGGGACGTCAATGCCGTGCTTCTTCGCATACTCGATGAGCTCACTCCTGGAGCCAAACTCCCACTCCCTCCAGGGGGCGATGATCCTCAGGCCGGGTTCAAGCGCCATATAGGTAAACTCAAATCTGACCTGATCGTTTCCCTTCCCGGTAGCCCCGTGGGAGACGGCATCGGCCCCTTCGCTCCTTGCCGCCTCGACCTGCTTTTTGGCGATCAGGGGCCGGGCAAGAGAGGTGCCCATCAGGTACACCCCTTCATAGACCGCATTGGCCTTTAGCGCAGGGAATATGTAGTCACGGACAAACTCCTCCCGCACATCCTCAACGATAGCCTTGCTCGCGCCTGTCTTTAAGGCCTTTTCTTTGATGGCCTTCAGGTCTTCACTCTGACCCAGATCTGCCACAAAGGCGATGACCTCACAGCCGTACTTCTCTATGAGCCACTGGATGATGACCGATGTATCCAGCCCGCCGGAATAGGCGAGCACTACCTTTTTTGCCTTGTTCATTCGAAAATCTCCGTTACCTGTCATTCTGAGCCCTTCGACGATGCTCAGGGTAAACTCCGCGAAGAATCTGACGAACGAAGTGCATCAGACCCTTCGCCTTCGGCTCAGGGTGACATTGTCAAAGTAGTTTGTGCCTCGTCATCACCGCATAAGCATCTCTAACAATGCCTTCTGCATATGGAGCCTGTTCTCTGCCTGATCAAAGATGACCGACCTGGGCGATTCCATCATCTCTTCTGTAATCTCTTCCCCCCGGTGGGCCGGGAGACAGTGCATGATGATCGCGTCTTCCTCTGCCCTGTTCATCAACTCCCGGTTTATCTGATATCTCCGGAAGATACCCCTCCGATCCTCCTCTTCCTTCTCCTGTCCCATGCTGGTCCAGACATCGGTGTAGACCACGTCTGCATCCTTCACGGCCTCAGAAGGTTCCTGCAATATCTCGATACTGGCCCCCGTCTCCTTTGCCAATATCCCTGCCCTCTCCACGATGGCCTTATCCGGCTCATATCCCCCCGGGGTTGCAATCCTGATCTTCATTCCCATCAAGGCGGCCCCCTCGATCAGGGAATGGGCCACGTTGTTTCCATCTCCGATATAGGCCATCCGGATGCCGCAGACCCTCCCTTTCTTCTCAAGGATGGTCAGCAGATCTGAGAGGATCTGACAAGGGTGGTGCAGATCCGTAAGGCCGTTGATTACAGGGATCGTTGAATACCTTGCCCACTCCTCGATCATCGGATGATCGTATGTGCGGATTACGATGGCATCCAGATATCTTGCGAAGACCTGTGCCGTATCCCGGATATCCTCGCCCCGCCCCATCTGGATCTGGTTGGGAGAGAGGTATATGGAATGTCCGCCCAATTGAGCAATCGCCACCTCAAAGGATAGCCGTGTCCGTGTGGACTGTTTTTCGAACAAGAGACCCAGGTTCTTCCCTTTGAGGGGGTGGAACTCAACCCCGCTCTTCTGCATGGACTTCAGTTCCATGGCCCTGATGAGCAGAGACTCAATCTCTTTTGTGGTGAGGTCACCTATGGACAGGAAATCTCTTTTCATCTATTGGCCCGTGATACTCGAAAAGACTTCAGACAGGATATCCATCAAGGCGTCTATGTCAATTGGATTTATATCTAACGGCGGGAGAAACCTCAATACCCTTTCCATGGTGCAGTTTATCACCACCCCTTTTTTGATACACTCCTGGACGATGTCGTCCCCTTTTATGCTTAACTCCATCCCGATCAGGAGTCCCTTTCCCCGTACATTCCTGATGATCTGAGGATACTTCTCCTTAAGGCTATTCAGCTCCTCTGTAAGATATTTTCCCATCCTCCTGCAGTTGTCCAAGAGCATCTCATCTTCTGTCAAGGTCTTGATGACCTCTATAGCGGCGGAGCATACCAGCGGGGTGCCGCCGAATGTAGAGGCATGCGTCCCCGGGGTGAATGCCTGGGCAATAGGGTCCGTGGCAAGCATCGCCCCGATGGGGAGCCCGTTCCCCAACCCCTTGGCAAGGGTCATGATATCCGGCTCTATCCCCGTGTACTGATAGGCAAAGAGCCTCCCGGTCCTTCCAAGCCCTGTCTGGACCTCGTCCAGAACCAGGAGTATCCCCTTGGCATCGCAGATCTTCCGCAGGCGTTTCAGGTAGTCCTCATCCGGGACATTGACCCCCCCTTCACCCTGGATGGGTTCCACCATGACCGCTGCGGTCTTGTCTGTGATCGCCTTCTCTACCGCGTCGGCGTCGTTATAGGGGACATAGGAGAACCCCGGAACGAGCGGCTCGAATCCCTTGTGAAACCTCTCCTGGCCGGTGGCTGTGATGGTGGCCAGTGTTCGCCCGTGAAAAGAATTATAGGTGGTGATGATCTCATAACGTCCATTCCCCTTATCCTTTGAATATTTCCTGACCAGCTTGATGGCGGCCTCGTTTGCCTCAGCCCCGCTGTTGCAGAAGAACACCTTGTCTGCAAAGGAATTCTCCACCAGAAGCCTGGCCAGATTAATCTGGGGTTCGGTATAGAACAGATTGGAGGTGTGGACGAGCCTCTGGGCCTGCTTCTGAAAGGCCACGGTCACCCTCGGATTACAGTGCCCCAGGTTATTTACCGCAAGGCCGCTCACAAAGTCTATGTATTCCCTGCCGTCCCTGTCATAAATACGATTTCCCCTTCCCTTAACAATCAACAGGGGAAGCCTTTTATAGGTATTCATGATATATTTTTTGGACTCTTCAAGGATATCGTTCACCGTCATCCGAAAATCCCCCAGACTAAAGACTCATTCATAACATGAATGGCTTAGAAAATCAACGAAAAAGATAAAATAAGGTATGATGAACTCGTAAAAAGTCGCCAGAAGCACCATTTGTCATTCTGAGCAAAGCGAAGAATCTGATAAAACAATGGGTGATCAGACCCTTCGCTTCGCTCAGGGTGACATCTGAGGACTTTTTACGAATTCATCAGGTGTTAATGAGTATAGTTATTTTTTTGATGGTGGATTAGGGGAAATGTCCGGTTTTAAGATGTCCTACTCATACCTCAACGCATCTATAGGCTCAAGCAGTGAGGCCTTGTAAGCAGGATAAAATCCGAAGAATATTCCTACCAGACCGGAGAAGCCGAAGGCGAGGAGGATTGAGGATGACGACACGACTGTGGGCCAGCCTGCAAGACTGGATAGTATGCTTGAACCGGAGACACCGATGATGATGCCTGTGATGCCGCCGATTAATGATAGTGTGAGGGCCTCCAGAATGAACTGGAGTCTTATGTCCCATGTCTTTGCACCAACAGCCATCCTTATCCCTATCTCTCTTGTCCTTTCAGTAACAGATACGAGCATGATGTTCATAATCCCTATTCCACCAACGAGAAGAGAAACAGAGGCTATGATCCCAAGGAGCAAAGTCATGAATGGTGCCTCTGCTTGAGCAGGTTATTTACCTGTTCTTCTGCAGACCCCAGGTCCCCTGTGCTTTTTGCCTGTACCATGATGATCCGCACCATTCCCGGAAAAGACGTCCCAAAAAGCCTCTTCTGTGCCGTTGTCACGGGGATATATAGGGTATCGTCCTGGTCCTGGCCATTGGGTGTCTGGCCCTTGACGGCAAGGACGCCTATCACTGTAAATGGCACCTTCTTGATCCTGATAATATGACCCACAGGGTCTTCATCCCCGAAAAGGTTGTCTACAACGGTCTTTCCCAAAAGGGTTACTTTTGCAGCGCTTCTGACATCCTGCACGGTAAATGACCTGCCGGCGGTAAGCGACCAGTCCCTTACAATCAGCATACCCGGTGTCGTTCCTATCACCCCTGTTGACCAGTTCTGATGGCCATAAATAACCTGGGCAACCCCGTTTAGAACAGGAGCTGCTTCTGCTACAGCAGGGCATTCTTTCACAATGGCCTCTGCATCTCCCATGCTAAGCGTGGGTTGTGTGCCTGCGCCCATTCGTGCCCCTCCTGATGTAGTTGCCCCGGGAAGTACCATGAGGAGGTTGCTTCCCATACTTGAGATCTGCTCTGCTATCTTCCTGCTCGCCCCTGTGCCTACAGCGAGCATGGCAATAACAGCGCTGACTCCGATAATAATCCCGAGCATGGTAAGGGCTGAACGTACCTTATTCACCATAAGCGCCCTGAATGATATTTTTATTGTGGAAGGTATGTTAATCATGATTTCGTTACCTCCTCATTACTGACAATACGGCCGTCAACAAATCTTATCATCCTTCTGCTGAAGGCTGCTATGTCAGGCTCATGGGTGACAAGTATTACAGTAATGGACGATTCTGTATTCAGTTTTAACAGAAGTCCCATAATCTCCGAGCTCGTCTTTGTGTCGAGGTTGCCTGTTGGTTCATCCGCAAGTATGATAGGTGCGCCGTTCACAAGCGCCCTCGCGATAGCGACCCTCTGCTGCTGGCCGCCTGAGAGCTGATTGGGACGATGATTCTCCCTCCCCTCCAGGCCCATACTCCTGATCGCTGCCATTGCCCGCTGTCTCCTGTTTTTTGCAGGGAGGCCGTCATAGAGCATCGGGAGCTCAACATTCTCAACGGCGGATGCCCTTGGGAGCAGGTTGAATCCCTGGAATACAAAGCCTATCTTTTTGTTCCTTATGCCTGCAAGTTCGTCTCTGGAAAGACCGCCTATATCAGTCCCCTCCAGCATATAATGGCCGTTAGTCGGTTTATCAAGACATCCGAGGATATTCATAAAGGTAGATTTGCCTGAGCCAGATGGCCCCATTATGGCAGCAAACTCACCCCTTTCAATATTGAGAGAGACATTATTGAGCGCCTGGAGCTCAATATCACCGAGCCTATAGATCTTTGAGACGTCCTTTATCTCTAATAATGCCATAGTTAGAAAAACCTTGGTCCGCCGGGGGCAGACTGCTGCCTGGGTTTTGTGAGAGATTCTACTATGAGTTCCACGTTCTCCTTTACCTCTCCCTCAATAAGTTCTGTATAACTCCCGTCACTTATGCCTATTTTTACCCTTATGCGTCTTGGTTTGTCCTTTTCTATTATCCAGACGCCCGGTCCCCTCTCTTTTGAGTTATCTCTCTCTATGTCTGCGGGTTTGAATCTTAAAGCAGCATTAGGTATCTTTAAAATACCCGTCTTCACTGCTGTTATTACTGAGACATTTGCAGTCATCCCCGGTTTAAGTTTAAGCCCTGAATTATCCACCTTGATTACCACGTCATAGGTGACCACATTCTGGACTGTGATGGGGGCGTTTCTGATCTGCCAGACCTCCCCCCTGAATGTTGTGTCGGGATAGGCGTCTACAGTGAATTCCACGTTCTGTCCCACGATTATCTTGCCTATGTCCGCCTCATCCACATTTGTGTCAATCTGCATCTTTGTTAAATCACGGGCAATGGTGAACAGTGTCGGAGTCTGAAAACTTGCCGCAACCGTCTGCCCCACATCAACATTACGTGAAACAATAATTCCATCCACAGGTGAGAGTATGCTTGTGTATGTAAGATTTGTCCCGGTAAGCTTCAGCGCTGCCTCTGCCTGTGCAATCTGGGCATCTGTTACAGTTAACTGGGCCTTTGCTGTCTCATAATTTGTTTCTGCTGTATCAAGCTCGCTCTTTGAAATAAGATTTCTTGAGAAGAGTTCCCTGTTCCTGTCCACTGTCCTTTTTGAATCGGTAAGCGCTGCTACTGCCTTCTCCTTATTCGCCCTGGCAGAAAGGAGGTTTGCCCCCGACTGTTCTACCTGTGCATCAAAGAGGGCAGGGTCTATCTGTGCAATGACTTGCCCCTTTTTTACAGGGGAGTTGAAATCAACGTTTATTTGCTTTATCGTCCCTGAGACCTGCGTCCCTACAAGGACAGTGGTCACTGCGTTTACAGTGCCTGTAGCATTAACAGTCTCCTTTATCTCCCCGCTGGAGACTCTGGCGGTTCTGAACTGTACTTCATTTCCCTTATTCCTGAATAGAAAAAATACAATCAGTCCGGCAATTACAATAAGTACGATGCCAGTCAATATCTTTTTCATCTTACCCCCATAGCCTTCCCGAGGCTTGCCTGTGCAATCTTATAGTCATACAATGCCTGTATATAATCTCTCCTCGCATTGCTTAATGCCACCTCTGCATCCGTAACCTCGATAGGATTCCCAACACCTGCCGTATATCTGCCATTTGCGATCTCAAAGTTTTCCTCAGCCTGTTTTACCGTAAGTTCTGCCGCAGGGATCCTCTCTTCCGCCTCTTTGAGATTCAAGAATGACTGCTGTACTTCAAGGAATACATTCTGTCTTAATAACTCTTCATTTGC
>JACROQ010000126.1 GCA_016214375.1 Nitrospirota bacterium
CCTCTTTCATCGCAAATATAGTGTAGCACCCAGGGAAATGAACTGCAAGGTAAGAAGGCAGGTAACCCCTCGGTGAACGGGAGGGGTGAAGGTGGGGTTCGACAGGTCCAAGCGAATGCCTCAGTGCAGATGCCGGGCGAACTCGGCAACTCTGGGCTTCACAAGGCCGGCATAATCCCAGTACCTCATCTCTACAGCCTCATAATGGTTACCCCCGTTAAAGAAGATATGCTCATCTTCAGTCAGCGCCTTGTCCACAAAGGTATCCATATTGTAGAGGTTACCAAAGGGGGGCTCAGCCCCTCCCTCACAGTCCGGGAACAGTGCCTTAAACTCCCCTTCAGTAGCAAGCCTCAGATCCTTTTCCTGGACGACCTCTTTCAACTTGCTGAAATCGATCCTCCAGCTTGCGGGTATCACCGTCATGACAAACCGGTCCTTCGCCTTGATCATAACCACCTTTGCAAGCTCTTTCCCCGGCACATGCATGGCCGCGGCAATCTCCTGGGCCGTATAGACCTCCGGGTGCTTGATGACCTTGTACGTCACCCTATTCTCCTTTAAATACCCTTCTAACCTCTCAAGAACTGCCATAAAAACACCCCCTTTTCTTTTCCTTCATACATCCGCTTATAACTTAACTCCTGGAAATATCCATGTCAAGAAGGCACTAGCAGGCTGTTGAAAAAGTCTTCCAAGCTGTCATTCCTTCACTTCGTTCAGGATAGCGTCTGAGGAGCCGAAGGCGACGAAGAATCTGACACGCAGTGTCATCCTGAGGGCAAATGCCCGAAAGATCTGACAAACTTCAGATCCTTCGCTTCGCTCAGGATGACAAGCAGAAAGACTTTTTCAACAGCCTGCCAGTATGTTATAATATTTTTTTACCCAAAGACTCTGATCAAGGGTTTTATCACTGCATGAGCAAGCAATATTTGATCATCGAGGGGGCAAGGCAGAATAACCTTAAGAATATCAGCCTCCAGATCCCCCACAATAAGGTCACTGTCATCACCGGCATCAGCGGCTCAGGGAAATCGTCACTCGCCTTTGATACGATCTTTGCAGAAGGACAGTGGCGCTACATAGAATCCCTGTCCACGTATACGAGGATGTTCATAGAAAAGATCGACAGGCCCGATGTGGACGCGATAAAGAATATCCGGCCTGCCATTGCCATAGAGCAGAAAAACCCTGTGAGGACGGCCCGATCAACAGTCGGGACTGCGACAGAGATCTATGACTACCTGCGGCTCCTGTTCGCAAAGATCGGGAGGATTGAGTGCCCCAAGTGCGGGGGTGAAGTCAGGGCATACAGCCCAACCGATGTCTTGCAGGAGATCCTGGAAAGGTACGCCGGCCGCCGAGCCTATATCCTTGCTCCTGTCGCCCCTGTTGATAATGCTCCCTTACCCCTAACCCACCTCGTCCGGCAAGGGTTCTTCAGGATCAAGGCGGGAGATGAGATTTTTACAATACCCGGTGAACTCCCCGCAGATATTGAAAAGCGCCTCTCTGCAGGCAAGGTGGCGGTCGTGATCGACAGGATTGTCATCGACCCCTCGATCCGGGGGAGGATCGCAGACTCCATTGAGATGGCCTTTAAGGAGAGCGGAGGGAGTGTCCTTATAGAGGTTATCGGGGAAGGGGTCTTACGGTTCGACACCGGGTTTAAATGCCATCGATGCAATATCGGCTTTGAGAAACCCACCCCGATCCTCTTTTCCTTTAACCACCCTGTCGGGGCCTGTCCTGCATGCAAGGGATTTGGCGACATCCTCCAGTATGATGAGGACCTGATCGTCCCTGACAAGCATCTCACCCTTTCAGGGGGGGCTATCGATCCCTGGACAAAGCCCGCTTACAACTGGTGGTACAAACAGCTTATCTCCTCAGCAAACAAACATGGAATTGACCTGAAGAAGCCTTACTCCATATTGAGTGATAAGGAAAAGGAGAGGCTCTTCAAGGGCAGCCGGGGCTTTGAAGGGATCAACGACTTTTTCTCCTATCTCGAGGGGAAACGCTATAAGCTCCATGTCCGGGTATTCCTGAGCCGGTACCGGAGTCCCTCCACCTGCCCTGACTGCAAAGGAACGAGGCTCAGGCCTGAGACCTTAAATGTAAAGATCAAAGGGGGACCTGCAGAAGAGGGGTTCAATATCTATCAGATCTGCAGTATGCCGGTTGAAAAAATGCACCAGTGGTTTACATCCGCGAAGATGACTGAATTTGAACAACAGGTTGCCGGAGATATCCTGCGGCAGATAGAGATGAAGCTGAGTTTTCTTTTAAAGATAGGGCTCGACTACCTCACCCTCCACCGGCAGACCCGTACCCTGTCCGGCGGAGAGGCCCAGAGGATCAGCCTCGCAAATCAGCTTGGGTCACGTCTTGTGGGCACCCTGTATGTGCTGGATGAGCCGAGCATCGGCCTTCATGCAAGGGATGCCGACAGGCTCGCCGGGATCGTGCGGGAGATCGCCGCATCCAACAACACCGTCGTGGTGGTAGAGCATGACAAGACGATGATTGAGGCGGGGGACTATGCCATCGAGATGGGACCAGGCGGGGGAGAGGATGGAGGGGCAGTGGTCTTCTCCGGGGAGGTAAGGGATTTCTTAGTCTCTGATTGTCTGACCGCACAATATCTCCGGGGGGAGAAACAGATCCCGGTACCGGAGACGAGGA
This sequence comes from Nitrospirota bacterium, assembly GCA_016214375.1. Classification (GTDB taxonomy): domain Bacteria; phylum Nitrospirota; class 9FT-COMBO-42-15; order HDB-SIOI813; family HDB-SIOI813; genus JACRHF01. The sequence continues at coordinate 2,692 of JACROQ010000126.1, forward strand.
GAAAAGGGAGCGGTAAGACCCTGATCCTTAGCGGGGCACAGGAGCATAATCTGAAAGACATCGCCCTTAAGATCCCCCTCCACACCTTAACGTGCATCACCGGGGTCTCAGGCTCCGGGAAAAGCACCCTGATCGAAGATACCCTGTACCGGGCCCTCGCCAGGGTCTTCCGAGTAGAGTTTGAAAAGATGGGAAAGTTTGAGAGGCTCTATGGGGCAGAACTCCTCCGAGGGGTCAAGCTGATAGACCAGCAGCTGGTTGGCCGTACCCCGCGATCGAATCCCATCACTTATATCAAGGCCTTTGATACCATACGAAAGCTCTTTGCAGGCCAGAGAGAGGCTAAGATTACAGGGCTCACCCCCTCTGCCTTCTCTTTTAATACCCCCGGCGGGAGGTGCGAAGAGTGCCGGGGGAGCGGGTTCCAGAAGATCGAGATGTACTTCTTTGAAGACCTGTATGTCACCTGCGATAAATGTGATGGCCGGCGCTACAGGCCGGATGTCTTAAGGATCCGTTACAAGGGAAAGAATATCAGCGAAGTCCTGCAGATGACCATCCATGAGGCAGCCATCTTCTTTCGGGATCATAAAACGCTGCGGGAGAGACTCACCCTGCTCAATGAGGTCGGGCTGGGCTATCTGAGGCTTGGCCAGCCTGCAACAACCCTCTCAGGCGGAGAGGCCCAGCGGCTCAAGATCTGCAGTGAGATCATCCGGAGAGAGGCCAGGGACATCCTCTATCTCCTGGATGAACCAACGACCGGCCTGCATTTTGATGACATCAGGAAGTTGATCCATATCTTCAATCGCCTCGTAGATAGCGGCAATACCGTAGTCGTCATCGAACATAACATGGACGTCATCAAGTCTGCCGACTACCTCATTGACCTTGGACCCGAAGGCGGGGAAAAGGGGGGCGAGATCGTGGCGGAAGGCACGCCAGAAGAGGTGGCAAAGGTCAAGCGGTCGCATACCGGGAAATATCTGAGAAGCTTCCTTTCTTCCTGACCCCTGAAAACGGACTCATCCCCCCTCTCGACAAGGGCGCAAGGGGGGATCTGTTACCAATCCTGAATTATTAAAATCCAAAGAGTCCTCGATCTTCTGGTACTGCTTGGATGCCATACGCCGATTTGAACCCATGTCAAATGATGAGATATGATCTTTTGCTTGTAAAAAAGGACATCTACTGGCCATTAATCTATGCCGTAATGCTATCGGTCTTGCTTAGGTATCGCGTGGTGTTATGGTTGCTAAAGAAGGTGGCTTCAATTAGGGACGATTCTGACCTCTCCACCAACCCGCCCTGATGAGCATAAAAGCTACGAAGCCTGTCAAAAGGGCCATCATAAGAAAAATAGGTTTCCCTGCACCGCTGATCAATACGATCTTCCGTGGAGGGTCGATAAAGGGAAGGGGAACAGCAACAGGCATATAGAGCAAGAAATTAAGGGTAAAGAGCAGGGTTCTCCCTAAAGCAAGGATGGCAATTATCCTGGTCAAGAGTCTGTATCCTTTATAGATAAAATAACCTATAACAATTAGGAAGATCACACCTGGAATAATGTATGCTACACCCCCGCGATAATGGGAAACAGGAAGGAAGATTAAAGTTAGAAGGACGGTGCTACTCCCTACTAATATATAAGAGTATGCCGCCTGCCTGAAGCGATTTTCTATACCCATAAATAATAAGACATCACCCTCTCATCAAGAGAGAGTGAGTCCACGTCAGAATCCTGTAAAGTAATCTATGCCTTAGCATCGAATCCATTATTTTTGAGGTATCCCCCAACTCTCGCCCCATAGCTGATACAGTCTCTCACGGATATGCCCCGGAGATAATTGCCAGCGATAAATAAGCCTGGTATACGCCCTGGCATACTCTCTACAGTTTTTAATATCCCCTGATGGCCTCTTGTATATTGTGGAATGGCTCTCTTATGCCTGATTATCCTGACAAAGGAAGGAGGACTGCTTATCCCAACTATCTTATCTAAATCCCTGATTGTAGCATCCAGAAGCTCCTCATCTGCTTTGTCTATCATCTCTGGATTCCGCCTCCCGCCAAGGTAGTTTGTAAATGCCACCATCCCCGCAGGGGCCCTGTCTGTAAAAAGTGTGGAGTTCCAGAGGGTACCAAGGATACTATACCCCTTCCCTGATGGGATCATGCACCCTATACCATCCAGAGGATGTCTCACACTCTCCCTCTTAAAACCGGTATATACTACTACTACCGGAGAATACTTAATCCCTTTCAACATCCAAGAAGTCCCTCCCTCCAGGGTATCTATTAATCTGGCCGCCTCATAACTCGGGGTGGCTATCACAACTGCGTCCGCATTATAGATGGTAGAAGCGCCATCCTTATCTGCAATAATATTCCATGTCTTATCCACCCTCTGCTCTATCCCCGTTACCCTTGAGCCGGGCACAAAACGCTCACCGAGATAATGGCCGATAGCCCCGGGAAGTGTCTCCATACCATGACTAAAAGAGAAGAGGTGTGTTGGGCAATTTGCCTTACTCCCTTTCAATCTCTTGAGCAAGGCCCCTATCATAACGCTCCCATAGCGATTTTCCATACTGTGGAGGATTGGGAAGGTGCTTTTTACACTTAACTGGAAGGGATCACCAGCATAACTGCCTCCAATAAAGGGCTCTACGATCTGCTCCAGTGTCTCATGGCCAAACCTCCTGATAATAAATTGGGCCACTGTCTCATCTTCATCTGTTTTTGCCCTGGGGATTAAAGGTTCCAGGATAAGTCGCAGCTTTCCCCTGAGGCTCCAGAGGTCTGTCCCGAGAAATTCGAGAAGACCCCCGGGCAGATGGGCAGGATGGCCATTCTTAAGGAGGTAGCGCCTTCTCGCGCCCTTTGAACGATATATCTGTGCCTCTCTAACATTTACTGTATCACACAGGGTATTTACCTCAGGCAAATAGTTAAGGAGGCAGTTCGCTGCATGATCGATAAGGTATCCATCAGCGCTTTCACTCCTTATTATCCCCCCGGGCCTGCTCCTCCTCATCCTGATAAATCAAAAATCAAAAATAAATATGAATGTTTCTTCTTACATCTTGATATTTTATTTTTGATTTTTTATTTATTCAAGTATTCCTTCATCTTCTTAAGCATCTCTTCATCTATAAGCCCTATATTGCCCTTTGACGTAACATATTCCCTTATCTCATCCAGCCTCTCCTGCGCCTCTCTGCTCTCTTTGATATTCCTAAACTTCTGCTTCGCCTCATCAAAGGCATCAAAGCTCAGCTCACTATAACCGAGAGCCTTGATCCTCTTCACAGCCTTCATCATGGCCATATTCCGGAATTGCGTCAGGAGCTCGGAGGTGATCAGGGTGATCCCCTCGCGCCTCGCCCGTCTCTCCGCCGCCTTCTTTATCCCGCTGCGGATAAAATCAGGGGCCTTCTGCAGTCTCTCCCATGCATCCTCTGCCCATTCCACCATGACCTTCCCCTCCTCTGCGGCGGCACGCAGTACCTCTCCATCTATGCGGGTAATGCCCTTTGACCTTGCGAACATTTCGATATCCTCTTTGATGATCCCGGACATAAAAATCTTCGCAAACATGGCCTTCCCGGAATACCGATTCTCAATCTCCCGCAGGGCCTCTTCCGTCCACTCCATCCCTTTTTTTTGCGGAGATTACATTGACTGGTTAGGTTCCATGCTACAAGGAAGGGTTTATAGGATGTCATATCATCACCTGATAAAATTCCATGAGAGAAGTAATGCATCAGAACATATCGTCAAGCCATTACATCACCCTTCGTCACATTCCTCATTCCTTTTATTCTGACAAGTTTTTCTATACGCAGCCTTATCTGCTCTCTGACAGACAGGTCTTCTATCTTCTGTAATTCCTTCAGCGCATCCTCTTCCCAGAGTATCCGCTCATCATCAACAGTCGGACCCGGGGTGCCCATGCCAGGCATGGGGCGTGCACCCATACCTGACTTCCTGCCCCCTCCTGACATCGCCTCCATAGCCGCCCGCGGCATAAGCACACTCATCGCCTCATCTACAATCGATGAGCTTATGACCGTGTGTCCCTTATCCTGCGCATATCGCAATATAGCCATCCTTGCCATATTCTTTACAAAGGACGGAACACGCTCCATACGCGCCTCGGCCTCCTTAGTCCAGGAAATCGTATGCCTTGCCACCTCATCCAGCGGTGGAACAAACTTACGGGTGGTCAGGAGCACATGGCACGGTGCCAGTCTCAGCAGGTTCTCGGTATTGCTGCCGATATCCAGTCCCTCATCCTGATGCACACCGACCTTCCCCAGGATCAGCAGGGCCGGCTTCTCCTTCCTGGCATGCCCCAATATTGCATCATAGGGCTTCCCTGCAAGAAGTGTGGTCTTAACATCCACGCCCATATCTCTTGCTATACCCTTTGCAACCTCAAGATGTGCCCTGTATATCTTTGCCAGACCTTCATCAATTATCTCCTCATGGAGCTGCTCCTGCTGTTTAAACCTGAATATCTTGCCCGCCTCCTCGGACAGTACCTTCGCAATGCTGTTGAATGCAGCATAGTGAAAATAGGGGTCATAGGCAGAGACTACCTCAACAGTGGCACTTAGCTTTTGCGACAGGGAGAGGGCGATCTGTAAAGCCCCAAATGACTCCGGACTCCCATCCACACCCACCAGGATCTTCCCTCCTCTGAATCTCTGAGTGTTATTCCTCGTCACAAGGATATCACTGTTAACCCTCCTCACTACCCTCTCACACACACTGCCAAGCATCTTCTCCTTCACAACCCCCAGCCCAATGGCACCCAGGATAACCATATCATACCGGCTGCTTCCAATGTCCTCCGCAAGCACCTTGTAGTTCTTACCCTCCAGGGACTTACGCGTCAGGGCAATCTCTCCCCCCCTGCACCGCTCCTCCACTGCATCCAGATAGGAATCTGTGATAATATTAAGGCCCTTGGTGATCAGAGTATCGTGTATCTCACGCTGCTTCTCCAGTTCCCCTTCAAAACGGAATTGCTCCGGCAATCCCCCCTCCATCTGGCGGAACCGCAGGTCATGGAGTTTTGCCGCAAACACATGAACCCCTGTAATAGCGCCTCCAAAGGCCTTTGCGATCTCGACCCCCAGATCAACCCCGTGGTTGGAGTAATCTGAGTTATCGACCGCCACCATAATATTCTTATAGTCCATGGTATACCCTCCCTGGTCTATATTTAAGAAAAATAATATACCACCATCAGTAGAATGACGACGGCATTTATAAAAATGCCAATCTTTAAAAAAATATCCACCGGTGTCGTCTTCATGATCGAACAACCTCCTTACAATTTATCTTAATACCTCCTCTAATCGGGCCTCTATCTCGCCCTTTCCGGTAAATCCCATAAAGATGTGCCTCACAATCCCATTCTTATCGATTACAAAAAGCCACGGCTCTCCAATGACACCATATCGCTCACCCAGGGTTACCGCCTCATCCTCCGGCCCCCAGAATTTGGAAGCACGATGGGTCTTTAATATCGCGGCTGCTTCATTCACATGTTGAGGCATAATCTCCCTGATGTTAGACCACATCTTCTCACACCAGATGCAATGGTCAGGATTGCCAAACATGAGGAGGATGACCTTCCCATCCTCATGGGCTTTGCGAAGGTCGTCTGTTGTCAGCGGTGCATTATCTCCAACCTCCACCCTCGGTTTCCCCTCGGGCAAGCCCCTTAGACCTGCATAGGAGCTGACCGGTAAGATCAGATAAGAGATGGAGATAAAAGATAATAAAAGAAAGAGATGAGAGGGCCTGTATTGTGTCATTGTGCCCCCCCTCCCATTACATTCATTACAAGGATTGGAACTTCCTTTACCAATTCTTTCGTATGCCCTTCATGCTCATCATTGGAAACCATTGGGGAAACCCCGGGGGATTCGTGACTGTAACCTTCATGGGCCTTCTCCGGAGATTCAACCTCCATCAACCTCTCTTCCATCCCACCGGGCATAACTATGCTGTGATAAAAGGGCCACCTTCCCGGCTTAGCCGCAGTGATGACTATGTCATACCTCTTCCCCGGATAGATAGTCAAACTTTCCTGTTCCTGTGGTACTGAGATGATATAACCATCCTCGTGCGTAATAAGAAAACCTCCTGGAAATCTGAGCGTATGAGGAAGCTGACCTATGTTGGCAAGCCTGATCCTGATCTTTTCTCCTTCTTTCGTATCCATGATAATGGGGTTATCCCCTGTGATAACCCTCTCGTTAATGGTTGTTATATCATTATCCATAATAGTCCTCGGATGGCCTGCACCGTAGTGTTCCTCTCCTTTGGACACCTTACTGCTCCAGTCACTCAGTATATAAACGAATTCTTTATCAAACTTCTGCTCATCTTTAGCCTCAACAATAAAGGCCCCGTAGAGTCCCCTGCTCAGGTGTTCTGCCATATTCCAGCTACAATGGTAGAGATGGGTCCCTGCCGGTTTTGCAATGAACTCTCCATAGGTATATTCATAGCCAGGATCAACAAATATCTCCTGTTCCTGAAGCGCAACCCTGGGGTTAACACTGAGACCATGAAAGAAAAGCCCGTGCTTTGCCCCGCTTTCATTCACGAGTTTAATCTTGACTGTATCGCCTTCCCTGACCCTTATCTCTGGCCCTGGAACTGTACCGTTATAAGTCCAGACCATTGACTTGTCCCCTCCAAGATTTATCTCCCCTTCTCTTACTGTAAGAATGAATTCCTTTATCTCAGCAGGGGCTGAATTTGGGAAAATATCTTCCAGTTCCTTGCTTGTAAATCGCCCTATAAATATCTTCTTCAACACCCCCTCTTTATCTATAACAAATGTCCATGGTTCTCCCATGGTGACAAAACCGTAGACCCTTTTTAATGTGACAGTCTCCTCGTCCATCGCACCGAGCATGTCCTGGCCACCTTTTACAATAAAGGCCACATCATCTTTGTATCGCTTTGCCTCTCCTTCGATAAGATCCACTACTGAATCACAATTTGTACACTGCATAGGATTTGAAAGCAGCACTAACACAATCGCCTTCCCTTCTTCATGAAGGCCTTTAATGAGGTCTGTCAGGAGGACCTTCTCTCCTATCCTCACTCTCGATGTCTTTAATATCTCCTGAGACGCAAAGACATCCTCCCATTGCAATGACAGAAGACAGAAGACAGAAGTCATAAGACAGTATAAAAATAAAAAACCCTTTCTCTGACCTCTGATTTCTAACTTCTGATTTCTACTCATGCTTATCATGGTTCTTTTTTTCCAATGTTTTGTGCTCTACATCTTCTTCTATCAGGATATCCATAGAGATGTCTTCTCCTAAAAGCCCGCCGATATTCTTTATAAAGACATCACTGGAGATAAATATCTTGTAGACATACTGTACAGTTCCCGCCTTATCAATGATAAAGAGCCAGGGTTGCCCTTCCACCCCGTAGGCCGCTTTCAGCCTTTCTCCTTCCGGGGGTGGCGGGATCAACTTGGCATGTTCTATCTGGGTCTGAATAAAGGCAACGCGGTTATCAAAATTATCCGTCTTCTTCATAATAAAACGGATATACCTGTCCATCCTGTCGCACCAGGGACAGTGGGTCTGATAGCCCAGCATCAGGGCAATGACCTTCCCCTCCTCATGGGCCCTTTGAAGCTCTTCTGTAATTAATGGGGCCTTATCTCCAACTTTGATCTTTGATTCACCTCTGGCTTGCCCCCTGATGGGTAGATTTGAGGCATAAGCAGGAAAGGAAAAAAGAATTAGGACGAGGTAAGAGGTCAGAAGTAAGAGACTACAGGAGGGCTTCTGAGGCCCTCCTGCATAATATCTATTGAATTTAATAGCTCTACTATAGTGCATCAAATGGTTTTTCACCTATCTTGACCGGCTTACCCAGTGGGTATGCATCGAGGTCTATCCCTTTGGGATAGAGGTTGCCTTTTTCATCCTTGCCCATATAAACGACCGCCATCAGCAGCCCCCCGTGATAGACCCCGTCATTTGTGGCATGGGGGACAATGTGGCAGTGCCATACCCATCTCCCCTCCTGGTTCGCAATAAAGATATAGTCCTTCCTCTCCCCCGGCAGGATGGAGACAGAGTCTGATCTCATATCATTGTCAGATATTTTATTGTTA
>JACROQ010000127.1 GCA_016214375.1 Nitrospirota bacterium
ATCATAAAAGATGTATAACGAGGTTTTAAAATGAATCCATGTATTGTTTCAGATCCATCAATCTGTGGAGGTGAACCTTGTGTTAGGGGCACCAGGATTCCAGTACACATAGTTTTTAGTCATCTCGCAGCAGGCGAAGACTATGATACTGTGTTAAAACACTTTCCCCGTCTCACCCATGAAGATATTTTTGCATGCCTTGAATATGCTGCCTTTTTAGCTACGGAAAAGGTGGCTCCTGCTTGAAATACATTCTCGATGAGAGTGTAAGCTATGGTCTTGCAGAAGTTTTAAGAAATAAGGGCTATAGTGTAACTGCTATAGCAGAGTCATCAACAACAGGGATTGCCGATACAGAAGTTTTCAAGTTAGCAGTATGCTGTTTTTTTGCCTCGACCTTTCCGTACCTCTTTGCACGATATCCGCCCGCTTGACTCATCACCACCGCCCACGTATAATGCCGGAAATGGAAGATACAAACGAGCTTATCCTGCAGAGAATAAAGAAGCTCAACGAGCTCCGTTCTCTCGGAATCAACCCCTACAGCAATACCTTTAAGGTAAAAGACTCCTCAACGACGATCATAGAAAACTATGGATCTCTGTCTGCAGAGGAGTTAGAGACCAGGAATATCCGCTGCACCCTTGCAGGCAGGATCGTGGCCTTCAGGAGCTTTGGAAAGGCCGCCTTTGCCCATCTGCAGGACGGCAAAGGGAGGATCCAGATCTACGTCAAAAAAGAGGTCCTTGGTGAAGAGGCCTACTCTGTCTTTAAGAAGTTGGATATCGGGGACTTTATCGGCGCAGAGGGAGTGCTGTTTCGCACCAGGACAGGGGAACTTACCGTGGAGGTCGAGAGGTTCAGCCTCCTCTCCAAATCAGTAAGACCCCTGCCTGAGAAGTGGCACGGTCTCACGGATATAGAGACCCGCTACCGGCAGCGCTATGTGGACCTGATCGTCAACTCGGAAGTAAAAGATGTCTTCATCGCCCGGAGTCATATCATCAAGTGCATCCGGGAGTATTTAGACAGTGAGGGATTCCTGGAGGTAGAGACCCCGATGATGCAACCCATCCCGGGCGGGGCAACGGCAAGACCCTTTAAGACCCACCATAATGCACTCGGGATAGACCTCTATCTGAGGATAGCCCCTGAGCTCTACCTGAAACGGCTGATCGTGGGGGGATTTGAACGGGTCTATGAGATCAACAGGAATTTCAGAAACGAAGGGCTTTCCATCAGACACAATCCCGAGTTTACCATGTTAGAGTTCTATATGGCCTATGCAGACTACAATGACCTCATGAGGCTTTCCGAGGAGATGGTCACCGCAATGGCCCATAAGATCACCGGCGGTCTGAAGCTGGCTGCGTGGGGGCACGAGATAGACCTGACTCCCCCCTGGGAGAGGCTCACACTGAAGGATGCCGTATTAAAATATGCCCGGATTGATAAAAAGATCCTGGAGGACAGGGGACTTGCCCTTGAATGGGCGAGAGGGGAAGAGGTACCCCTCAAGGGGGACGAGTCGCTTGCCAGGATTACCTTAGAGATATTTGAGAAGAAGGTGGAGGCACACCTCATACAGCCCACCTTTATTACAGATTATCCTACGGACGTATCGCCCCTGGCCAGGAGAAAGGATAGCGATCCTGATATTACAGAGCGTTTTGAGTTGTATATCGGCGGTATTGAGGTGGCGAATGCCTTCTCTGAGTTGACGGATCCTGAAGATCAGAGGCAGAGGTTTCTCTCACAGGAGGCGGCCCGTGCAGGCGGTGATGAAGAGGCGCACAAGATGGATGAAGACTTTATCCGTGCCCTGGAGTATGGGATGCCGCCCACTGCCGGAGAGGGGATCGGGATAGACCGCCTTGTCATGCTCTTTACAGGTCAGACCTCGATACGGGATGTCATCCTCTTTCCCCACATGAGACCTGAGGCCCGCTGAAGATGACCAAGCTCCCCTACGAGCTCTTTATCGCCCTCCGTTATCTGAGGGCAAAAAAACGACATAAGGCCGTATCCCTCAACACGTTTATCTCGATCGGCGGGGTCACTCTCGGGGTAGCTGCCCTGATCGCCACCCTTGCGGTGATGACAGGCTTCTCAGAAGACCTCCGTGACAAGATCCTGGGAACTAATGCCCATGTGATCGTACAAAACCTGCGCGGAGGCGGGATATCCGACTACAGGGATACCGCCTCTAAGATCGAAGGACTTCCCCACGTGGTCTCTGCGGCCCCTTTCATCCAGAATGAGGTCATGCTGACCTCGCATGCCGCAACAACAGGCTCCATCATCAGGGGGATAGAGCCGGCCCTTGAAGGAAAGGTGACGGATATATCAAAGACACTGAAGTTGGGAGATATTCATTCCCTCAGCACAGGTCTTACAAAAGATAATATCCAATATCCCGGGATAGTCCTTGGGGCAGAGTTGTCAAAGCATCTTTCCGTTGGAATAGGCGATATGATCAACATGGTCTCTCCGACAGGGAAGATCGGCCCCATGGGGATGATCCCGAAGTTCAGGAAATTTGCCGTGGTCGGGATATTTGATTCCGGCATGTATGAATATGATTCAAAGCTTGCCTATCTGTCTATCCCGGAGGCCCAGGATTTTTTCGGGACAGGGGATGTGGCCAGCGCCATAGCCGTCAGGGTTGACAATATATTCGCTGCAAAGGAGACTGCCCGGCGCATTGAGCTCAGCCTGGGGACATCCTTCTGGGCCCGCGACTGGATGGAGATGAACCGCAACCTCTTTTCAGCGCTCCAGTTGGAAAAGATCGTGATGTTTATCATCCTCATATTGATCGTCCTTGTGGCCTCCTTCAATATCATAGGGACACTGACCATGATCGTGATCGAGAAATCCAGCGAGATCGCCATACTCAAGGCCATGGGGGCAACAAGGCAGGGGATCATGAGCATATTTATCGTCCAGGGGATTATCATAGGGGTCATCGGCACTGTGATCGGCGTCCCGCTGGGTTATGGCATCTCCCTTTTGATACAACACTTCTATACCCTCCCTGCTGACGTCTATTATATCAGCCATATCCCGGCAAGAACGAGAATATCCGACCTCCTCCTTGTGGCATCCTCTGCAATAGGGATCAGCCTTCTCTCCACGCTCTACCCCTCATGGCAGGCGGCCAAGCTGGACCCTGTGGAGGCATTAAGATATGAGTAACCCCCTTTCCTGCAGTGATAAATTCATGGAGGTGATAAGATACGCTTGGGAAGGGGTAGACAAGGAAAAGGGACCATAGACCTCATTAACCTATCATGAAAGAACTTCTGCGCACTAAGGACCTCCATAAGAGTTTCCACATCAACAGCCAGGAACTCCAGATCCTCAGGGGGATAGATATCACCATCGATCAGGGGGAGATGATCGCCATCATGGGCGCCTCCGGTGTGGGAAAGAGCACCCTCCTCAATATACTTGGGGCCCTCGACAGACCGACCTCGGGTGAGGTCCTCTTTGCAGGCACAAACCTCTTTGAGAAGTCGGATACAGAGCTTGCCTCTTTCCGGAATAGAAAGGTCGGTTTCATATTCCAGTTCCATCACCTGCTACCTGAGTTTACGGCCCTGGAGAACACGGTTATTCCTGCAATGATCCAGAAGATGGATCGACAAAAAGCCCTGCACACTGCGGAGGAGATGCTTACCAAGGTCGGGCTGAAGGACCGTATGAGGCATAGACCCGGAGAGCTGTCCGGCGGGGAACAACAACGGGTGGCCATCGCCCGTGCCCTGATGACAAGCCCTGAGTTTATACTGGCGGATGAACCCACAGGGAACCTCGATACCCATACAGGGGATGAGGTCTTTGCACTCCTGAAGAGGATGAACTGCGAACTCAAAACCACCTTTGTGGTGGTAACCCATAATGAGAAACTCGCCCGGCAGACAGACAGGATCCTCAAGATGGTAGACGGACAGATCTATGAAGAGATAAGGCCCGGATAGACACTCCCTACCTCAACACCTTCAAAACCATTGAAGAACCTTGTAGCAAGCCAAGCTACAGGGACTTAGCAAGTTAATATCCTTAAGTCCTGGCGAACCGATCTTTACTTGAAGATCGTCGCGCCCTGGCAATCCTCGAGGAAATTTCTGCGTATCTCTTATTCATATACGTACGAGATACAATCTGATTTATTTTGGACATATTTGGCAGGGATTTGAGTGCCGCGATAACTTGTGAAGGATTGACAACTCTTTTGACAATTGACGGCCATGAATAAAGCGCTTTCCAAAGATCAAAAAATCCCCGTTCCAGTTGTTCTGGCGTCATTAGCGACGGATAATACACGACATGTCTGCCGTCATAATTTTCCCAATTGTGGTCAAACAGCCTCCCTTCAGCGTAATACCGCTTATAAAGCGTCGTACCCGGCAAAGGCACTAAAATATTCAGCAAAGAAATCTCAACCTTGTTTTTCACAAGAAATTCATAGGTATCTCCAAAAACATTTTCAGTGTCCGTGTCAAATCCAAACACCATTCCGGCATTCAGCATAATGCCGTAATCATGAAATTTCTTTATTTGATCCGGATATTTCTCCACCTCGTTAAAACTCTTATTAGCGCCAGCCAAACTTTCTTTGCTTACGGATTCAATTCCTACAAACATTGCAATACAGCCGGATCTCTCCATTAAATCTCCAAGAGAATATTCAACGCCCTTATATCTTACGCTCTTATCAATGGAATATAAGTTGCTCTGGCCGCCCCAGCAAAATTTCGGAAATTCTTTTTTCACTTCAATCAGATGAAGCGCGAGTTCTGCAAAATAGCCCCTGTCAAAGCAGATATTATCATCCACAAAAGCGAAAAATGACCGCCCAAACCCTTGTTTGCGCTGCGACAAAGTCTCGCGTATGTCATTTGCGACTATCTTAGCATCGCGTCTTCTAAATACAGAGCCGCTGAAGGAAGTGACGGAACAGAATTCGCAATCCAAAGGACATCCCCTTGTTGCCTGGCGGCTGTTTTTTACTAAAAACTTATCCGAGCTGATGAGATCATATCTTGGCTGAGGCCAACTGTCAGATTTAGGCCTGTCACCCGCCCTGTATATTTTCTTAGGACTGTTATTGTAAATATCCCATATCAACTGCGGCCAGACTTCTTCCGCCTCGCCCAGGACAACCGCATCCGCGTACGGTTCTATTTCCTTTTCAAACCGTTCGCGATGATGATCGTATAACGCAGTCACATGGACTCCTCCCCAAACAACAATTTTCCTGCGGCGTCTGAATTCTGAAGCGATTTTCATAGCCCGATTCGCCTTATAACTCATATTCACGGAAAGAGCTATGATATCCGTTTGAAATCCATCAAAATCTTCAGAGGTGCGTATAGGTTCTATTGCCTCATCAATGGCTTTAAACTCCGCAATTTCCAACGGGGTCAACGCGCCTATTACTCCAGCAGTCAAAGACGGAAAACCTATGAAAGTGAGGTCTTCTTTAGTGTATCCCTCTTCTTTGTCAAATGTTTCCGGCGTTATGAATAATATTTTCATTTTTTTCTCCCAATTGCTATCTCTGGTGCTTGATAAAGGTCCCATTTTGATATTCTTCAAAGGCTATTCTTGATGAACTCGTAAAAAGTCCTTCACTGTCACCCTGAGCGAAGCGAAGGGTCTGATAACTCATTGTTTTATCAGATTCTTCGCTTTGCTCAGAATGACAAATAGTGCTTCTGGCGACTTTCTACGAGTTCATCATTCTTAACTCCTCCTGAGTATTCATAACGATAGGGCCATACCAGGCAATCGGTTCCCGAAGTGGCTTACCCGAAACCAGGAGAAATCTCACAGAGTTATTTGTTGTTGTAATACATACCTCCTCACCCTCATCGAAGAGTATAAGAGACTCCGCCGGTTCTTTTCCTTTATCGAAATAACCTTCACCTTCGATGATATAGGCCATTACAGTATGGCCGGTTTTAACCTGATGCGTGAAGGCAGAATTGGATGGAACAGTGACATCCAGATATTCCGGATCAATCACAATATCCTTTACCGGACCCTGGGTTCCATGGACTGTGCCACTGATAATCTTTATCCTTGTCCCATTATCCAGAGTAATCTCCGGAATAGTCTCTTTTTTAACATCGCGGTATCGGGGGGGCATCATCTTCTGAGACGCAGGCAGATTTGCCCAGAGTTGAAATCCCCACAGGGCCCCCTTTTTATCCCCCTTGGGCATTTCCTGATGGATAATAGCGCTTCCCGCGTTAATCCACTGGACATCTCCCGGATGGATGACCCCTTTATTTCCCATACTATCCCCATGCTCCACTTCCCTGGAAAGCAGATAGGTAATGGTCTCGATTCCCCGATGTGGATGCCATGTAAAGCCTCTGATGTAGTCTTCAGGATTATTCGAATGAAAATCATCGAGGAGCAGGAAGGGGTCTAATTGAGGAATGTGGGCATATCCAAATGCCCTCTTTAGATGGACTCCCGCCCCTTCGATCGTA
>JACROQ010000119.1 GCA_016214375.1 Nitrospirota bacterium
AAATTGGGGGAAGGGGCCCCCGGTAGTATTTATCCACAAATGATTTTATGACCTTCATATGTTCATAGACAGGGCAGTACGTACCCTCGGCTTTCTGTGGAGGTCTGAATCCCGACAAATGCACTAATTGATTATACAGATGATTGAGTCCGCCATTCTCTATCTTCAATAAAATATCGAGCGCCTCTTGCAGGGATACCCTCTCTTTTTTCACCTTTCGCTCATATTCCCTCAGCATCTCCTCAATCGACTCAAGCTCACTGACGGCAGATCCCTCCAGCAGCGGGGTCTTCTTCTGCTTTACAGGACGATTCCACATGAGATACCCCTTGCTGAAGGTCAGGGCCTCCGAGTGACTCTTTTCATGGCCTGCAACACTGGTCCAGAAATTATGCACCTCCGGATTTTCCTTAAACAGGGTGGAAAACCTGTGATACATATTTGAGAGCCTCCGCTCTATCCCTATCGCAATGTCATAGACTTCGGGTGTATTCATGCCGCATACCTCACAGGGTCCTTAATGCCGGCCTCGCTAAAACCCTTCTTCCGAAGCAGACAGCTATCGCATCTGCCGCAGGCGATCCCTTCCCGGGTGGGGTCATAGCAACTAAGCGTGAGACTGAAGTCGACCCCAAGTTCAGCCCCTCTCTTGATGATCCCGGCCTTGGTCATTGTAATCAAGGGAGTATTTATTGTAAACCTCTTTTTCCCCTCTACCCCTGCCCGGGTGGCGAGATTCGCCATGTCCTCGAAGGCCCTGATATACTCGGGCCGGCAGTCAGGGTAGCCGCTGTAGTCTAACACATTGACCCCCAGAAAGATCGCCTCCGCTCCGATCACCTCTGCCCACGAAAGCGCGATGGCAAGAAAGACCGTATTTCTGGCCGGCACGTATGTCACAGGGATACCCCGGGTGATCTCTTCCTGAGTCCTGTCTTTGGGGACCTCCATATCTGCTGTCAGGGCAGAACCGCCAATCCCCCTTAAATCCACTCGGATAATGCGATGCTCTTTCACCCCAATGGAAGCGGCCACCTGGCATGCCCTCTCCAGTTCCACTCTATGCCTCTGTCCGTAATCAATACTCAGAGCATATAATGCGTGGCCCTCTGCCCCTGCAATGGCCAGCGTCGTCGCCGAGTCTACTCCGCCGCTTAACAGGATAACCGCCTTCTTCACATCAAAATCCCCGATCAAATCTCCCCTTATCCTGGCGGCCAGGACATCTGCCTCCCGCCCATGACATGGATGTGGAGGTGATAGACCATCTGCCCGCCGGCCGGGTTACAGTTAATCACCATCCTGAACCCAGGGTCCTTGATCTTCTTCATTCCGGCTATCTTAGTCACTACCATACAGAGGTGCCCTAAAAGATCCCTGTGCCCTTCGTTCAGATCATTCAGGGTTGGGATATGCTCCCTCGGGACAATAAGAACATGGACAGGGGCCTGGGGGTTGATATCATCAAAGGCGATGCAGAGATCATCTTCATAGAAGATCTTGCCCGGCAACTCCTTTGATAAGATCTTGCAGAATAAACAATTGCTCATTTCGTCTTCCCCTCCCGTTTTTTCTTCTCAAGCCCTGAGACACCAAAGCGCTTCTCAAGCTCTTTGCATATATCCTGCGGGGTTAGTCCATGATATCCCAAAAGGACAAGGGAATGAAACCACAGGTCTGCTGCCTCGTATATAATCTCATCCCGGTTATTGTTCTTGGAGCTTATAATAAGTTCGCCCGCCTCCTCGGTAATCTTTGAGAGGATCTTATCCACCCCTGATGAATAAAGCGAACTCACATAGGACGATTCTTCCGGCTTATCCTTCCGGTCAATGATAACCTCATAGACCTTGTTTAAGATGCCGGACAGGGAAGATTTCTCCAGGTTAAAGTCTGCGGCATCGTCCCTCTCATACAATCCCCTGTAAAAACAGGACCTGTTCCCAGTATGACAGGCCGCCCCGATCTGCTCAACCAGCACCAGGAGCGTATCGGCATCACAGTCGTAGAGTATCCTTTTGACCTTCTGAAAGTGGCCGGACGTCTCCC
>JACROQ010000120.1 GCA_016214375.1 Nitrospirota bacterium
GGGATCGGAAAGGCTATTGAAAAAGGTGAGATGTTGCAGTTCAGGGAATGGTTTTATGACATGCGAAAGGGGGGAGAGAGATGTTCATGATATTATCGTTGGCCTTTGCAGCAGGGGAACCGGCCGGAGGGGCGCAGGGCTCGCCTTTAGGTTTCCTGGGGTCGCTTTTGCCGATCCTTTTGATATTTCCGATCTTCTATTTCCTTGTGATCATGCCGCAGCAGAAGGCGCGCAAGAAACACCGTGTGATGATGGAGGGCCTGAAAAAGGGGGATAGGGTGGTTTCTTCTGCCGGGATCATCGGCACGATTGTCAGTGTGGACAAAGAGACCGTCGTCCTGCAGGCAGCCCCGGAAGTCAAATTGAGGATCCTCAGGAGTTCGGTTGCAGACCTGAGGGCTGAAGAGTAACCGGTTTAAGGAGAGGGATTTTATGAAGAAAGCGTTAATGTGGAGAGTATTGCTGCTCGTTGCAGCTACTGTGTTTGCGATCCTGTTTTTTCTGCCCTCTGTACCGGCCTTTGAAGGTTTTCCTTCATGGTGGAAGAGGTTCTTGCCGGCCAAACCGATTACCCTGGGACTGGATCTCCAGGGCGGGATGCACATCGTCCTTAATGTGCAAGGGGACAAGGCCGTAGAGAATTATGTGGATCGGGTTGCAAGTGACACTGTGGATCTGTTATCGCAGAAGGGGATAACCATTGATTCCGCCAGGAGAGAAGGTGTTTCCGGCCTCATTGTGAAGTTTCCGGATGCTGCAAAGGGAAAGGATATCAACGGGGAGGTCAGGAGGCAGTATCCCGGATTCTCAGTGGAAAAGGAGGAAGGCGGAGAGATAGTCTTTAACCTGAGTTCGTCTGAAAAGGACCGGATCAGAGACGCGGCAGTATCGCAGGCATTAGAGACAATCAGAAACAGGATTGACCAGTTCGGGGTGAGAGAGCCGCTGATTCAAAGGCAGGGGATTGATGAGATACTGGTCCAACTCCCGGGTGTCAAGGACCCCAGGCGCGCCATAGAGCTTATCGGTAAGACCGCGCTCCTTGAGTTTAAATTAGTGGATGATGAGGCTGACATGGGAAAGGCCCTTGGGGGCACTGTTCCTGAAGGAAGAGAGCTCCTCTACGGGAAGGTGATGGATCCTGTCACCAAGAGTGTAAAACAGACAACCCCCTACCTTGTCAAATCGAAGGCCCTGATGACCGGGGATATTATTTCAGATGCCCAGGTGAGTATTCATCCGGATCTGAATGAGCCCTATGTATCCCTTACCTTTAATAATGTAGGGGCAAGGGTGTTTGAGAAGGTTACCGGGGAGAATGTCAAGAGGAGGCTTGCCATTGTACTGGATGGGAATGTCTATTCAGCCCCTGTGATCCAGGAGAAGATCAGCGGCGGAAAGGCGCAGATCACAGGACGGTTTACCATGGAGGATGCCCAGGACCTTGCGATTGTCCTCCGTGCCGGTGCGCTTCCCGCCCCGGTGAAGATCATCCAGAACCTTACCGTAGGGCCTTCGCTGGGGAGGGATTCTATAGAGAAGGGGATCAAGGCAACGATCATTGCGGGCATTCTTGTCGTCCTCTTTATGATCATATACTACAGGCTTTCAGGACTTATCGCTGATTTTGCCATGCTCCTTAATCTTATTGTATTGGTAGGGGCATTAGCGGCCCTTGATGCCACGTTGACCCTTCCGGGTATCGCGGGGATTATCCTGACCATCGGCATGGGTGTGGATTCCAACGTCCTTATCCTCGAACGTATCCGGGAAGAATTACGGGCAGGGAAACAGGTCCGCTCAGCCGTGGACTCCGGATATGACAAGGCGTTTGTGACGATTATGGATTCTCACGTGACGACCCTCCTGACCGCCCTTGTGCTGTTTATGCTTGGGACAGGGCCGGTCAAGGGTTTCGCAGTCACTTTAAGTCTTGGGATATCTATTAACCTGGTTACGGCGCTGGTGGGCACGAAGGTGGTTTATGATTATATCAACAGCCGGGTGAAATTGGAACGCCTGAGCATATGATATTGGGGACAGAATTAATTCTGTCCCCATAAAAAGAGGGGTATTCGATGAAATTTACGGAGTTTATCGGCAGGACGAACATAGATTTTATGGGGGTTAGAAAGTATGCCTTCGCCTTTTCGGGGATCTTGGTCGCCCTCGGACTGATTGGCGTTATCAGCATTGGCCTCGGCAGGGCGAACCTGGGCATAGACTTTGGAGGAGGGACAGCAGTCCAGCTCAAGTTCAGCAAGCCTGTGAAGATTGATGATGCGAGGGAACTCCTCCGTAAAAACGGCCTCGAAGATGCTGAGCTTCAGGAGTTCACACAGGACAATAAGCTGCTGGTCCGGCTCAAAAAGGTCCTTCTGACCGGCGAGCCTGTCGCGGACAAGGTCATCTCCATCTTCAGGGAGGGATTCCCGGACAATACCTTTGAAGTAGACAGCTCGATAGAAATAGGGCCTACTGTAGGAAAAAGACTTCAAAAAGATGCCATTACTGCGGTTGTCCTGTCTATGCTAGGGATCATTATCTATATTGCCCTCAGATTTGAATTTAGATTTGGCATTGCAGCCGCGATCGCCACATTCCATGATGTCCTTGCCGTGATCGGGATATTCTTCGTCCTGGACAAGGAGATCAATCTTCTGGTCATCACCGCACTCCTGACCCTGGCAGGCTATTCCATGACAGACACAGTAGTCGTATTTGACAGGATCAGGGAATATCTCCGGGGGAGGCGTAAAGACACGATTGAGACCATTATCAATAATGGGATTAACCACGTCCTTTGCCGCACCATCGTCACATCCTCTACCACCGTCCTGGTGCTAATTGCCCTCTTCTTCTTTGGGGGTGAGGTGATCCATGATTTCTCCTTTGCACTCCTGATCGGGGTGATTATTGGGACATACTCTTCTGTATTCGTGGCAAGCCCACTCCTCCTTTTAGGGAAGGGCGGGGGGAAGAGAGTTCAGAAATAACTCTGAATGGTGAATGGTGAAAAAACGGTGGGTGATAGGAGAGAGGGACCCTGTGCTGGAAAATCATCTCAGCAGGGAACTCAATATCGCCCCCTTGGTCTCCAGGATATTAATTAACCGGGGGATCAAAGATGTCCTCTCCGGAAGCGAATTCCTCCATGCCTCTCCTTCCAGCCTGATTGACCCCTTTCTTTTAAATGATATGGAGAAGGCTGCCGCATTCCTGATTCAGGCAATCCATGAAAAGAGGCGTATCCTGATCTATGGGGACTATGATGTCGATGGCGTGACAGCGAGCGCCTTGTATCTGGAGTTTTTCAGGAAACTGGGGGTTGATGCAGACCTCTACATCCCGGACAGGGTCAGTGAGGGATACAGCCTCAACGAGGCGGCCATCCATAAGGCCAGATCCCGGGGTTTTGATATCATCCTGACGGCCGATTGCGGCACCTCTTCAATCGGCCCAATCAGATTAGCCCAGGGTCTTGGTATGGATGTGATTGTCACGGATCACCATGAACCGCCTGAGGAGCTTCCGCAAGCCTTTGCCCTGATCAATCCCGCCAGGCATGATTCTACGTATCCCTATAAAGGGCTCGCAGGGGTGGGCGTCGCCTTTAAGCTTGTTCAGGCCATAACTCAAATGTTGGAATTGAGAGGTCAGAAGTCAGAACAGAATGCCCTCTCATCTTATCTGGACCTTGTGGCCCTTGGGACCATAGCGGATGTGGCGCCCTTGACAGGGGAAAACAGGGTTTTTGTAAAAGAGGGATTGGCCCTCCTGACAGCGGAGAAGAGGACCGGCATTGCTGCACTGAAAGAGGTAAGCGGGATAGCAGGGAGAGAGGTCACCGGCGGGACAATCGGTTTTATCCTTGCCCCCAGGATTAATGCCGCAGGCCGGTTATCTAAGGCAGAGACGGCCGTACGGATGCTGACCACAAGGGATTGTCGGGAGGCAAGGGGGATCGCCGCTTCTCTGGATCAGATGAACCAGGAGCGGCAGAGGATAGAAAGCAGGATCAGGGATGAGGTGCGGGAGAAGATATCGCGAGAGATTGACATAGATAAGGAGAAGGTCATTGTCATGGCCTCACGGGAGTGGCATCAGGGGGTTATCGGAATTGTCGCATCCAAGGTTGTCGATGAGTTCTATCGTCCCTGCATCCTCATATCTCTTCAGGAAGACGGGAGCGGCAAGGGTTCGGCAAGGAGCATCCCCCGGTTCAATATTTATAAAGGACTTGAGGCATGCAGTGACCTTCTCGACCGGTTCGGCGGACACAAGTATGCCGCAGGCCTGACTATAAAGTCTGCGAATATTCCTCTGCTGCGGGAGAGACTTTCTGCGGTGATTACCGAGAGACTGGCAGAGGAAGACCTGACCCCGCAGATCATACTGGATGCTGAGATAAACCTCGATGAGATCAGTTTTCCCTTACTGAAGGAGATGGGTTTGCTTCCGCCTTACGGGATGGCGAACCCGGAGCCTGTCATTGTCACAAAAGGGCTTAGGATTATGGAACCAAAGATTGTAGGAAGGGATCACCTGAAGATGAAACTTAAAAAGGGGAATGTTTATTTAGACAGCATTGGATTTAGTATGGGTTCAGCGTATAATGATATTGTAACGAGCGGGAGAGAGATAGATATTGCTTATACACCGGAACTCAACTTCTGGAAGGGGACTTACGGGGTGCAGCTCAGATTGAAAGACCTCAGGCCGGCCGATGGCAACCGTTAAAACAGCAGTTACATGGAGTTGGAGTCAGGGGCAAGGGGTTATGCCGAATGTAGAGGAATTGATAGGTGAGGTCCTGGAATACAATCCCCAGGCTGATGCGGGGCTTATCAGGCGGACCTATGAATTTGCCGCAAAGGCCCATGAGGGCCAGGTGCGCAAATCCGGAGAACCCTTCCTGAAACATCCCCTGGAAGTGGCGCATGTACTGGCCAGGATGAAGATGGACGTCCCCTCTATTGTTGTCGGCCTTTTGCATGACACTGTGGAAGACAGCCTTACGACGGTGGAGGATATTGCAGAGAAGTTCGGCAAAGAGATCGCGGAGCTGGTGGAGGGGTTAACGAAGATCAGCAAGGTGGAGTTCATGTCTCGGGAGGAGAAGCAGGCCGAGAACTTCAGGAAGATGATTATATCAATGGGCAAGGACATCCGGGTTATCCTGATAAAACTTGCGGACAGGCTCCACAATATGAGGACACTGGAACCTTTACCCCAGGATCAACAAAAGAGGATTGCACAGGAGACCGTGGAGATATATGCCCCTATTGCAAACCGCCTCGGAATCGGGTGGATGAAGGTAGAGCTTGAAGACCTGTCCCTGCAGTACCTGGAACCGGAGATATACAGCGACCTCACCCGGAAGCTGGCGGTGAAGAGGACTGAGAGGGAAAAAGATATCAGTGAGGTCATCGAAATTGTAAAGCAGAATCTGAAGGTCTATGGATTTAAGGCAGAGGTTTACGGCAGGACGAAGCATTTTTACAGCATATATCTGAAGATGGCGTCCAAGGAGATACCTTTTGAGGAGATATATGACCTTTCAGGGATACGGATTATTACGGACACGAAGGTCAACTGCTATGCAATCCTGGGCATGATCCACTCCTTATGGACCCC
>JACROQ010000085.1 GCA_016214375.1 Nitrospirota bacterium
CTCTGCTATATTAGAAGGTACAGATACAGATGCCCTCCTGACCTGCGATGTAAGTCCATATCTTTCTTCTTTCGGGAAATCTTTTGTAATCTTGTAAATCTCTATACAAAGATGATATGCCTTCTGCCAGACCTTTAATTCCTTGTAACTTTTGAGCATATCACTTGACCCCTCGAATCCTCGACCCCTCGACCCCTTCCTAAAAGCTGTACTTCACCTCCATATACACCCTATCATCATCATCAAAGTAGCCAAAGAAGTTTAATCTTCCGGAATCCGGACCCGGATCTCCGGAAAAAACATCCGCCCCGAATAGAAATGTTATCTTATCTGTATAGCGATATTCAAGCTTTGGACGGAACAGGTATTCCTTCCTGTTGATCAGGGATATCGCCAGGAATTGCGGCACCATCGTCCCATAGCGGATCTCCTTTCTCATAAAAAGGGATGCCGCATCCTCGTGCCGCTTCTGTTGAATATCCCCGGTATAGTGCAAGATGATATCCTGCGAGAAATCCAATGATATGTCCGCCCCATAGAGGACCGTCTTTAATCCGACCACATGCTTGACATAATCCCGTTGGATTTCATTGAATACGGCCTCGTCCGTTCCACAGGCCGTACAGGTACCCCAATACTTCCCGTCGACATATGAGAACTCCCCTTCAACGACGATCTTCCCAAAACTCTTTGCAAGACCTGCCCCGTATGATTGTAACCTCCTGTAACGCGGGAAGAACGTCACCTCAGGTGAGATGCCGAGGTTTCCAAGACCCAACCCTGTAATGGTCCTGAAGGCCGCCGGAAACTCGTCCCAATGATAAAAGTAGGCGAGTACTAACTCATACCCGCCAAGCATGCCGGAGGTGCGTAAACCAGCCTCACTATTTTCAAAATTTCTCGGCACCTTTTTCAGATCCGGCAGTTTCTGAAATTGTGACCACTCAGAGCGCAGGG
Organism: Nitrospirota bacterium; assembly: GCA_016214375.1. Lineage (GTDB taxonomy): Bacteria > Nitrospirota > 9FT-COMBO-42-15 > HDB-SIOI813 > HDB-SIOI813 > JACRHF01. Next base: position 958 of record JACROQ010000085.1, read on the forward strand.
GTGCAGGCTCATGTCCCTTGACATCGGGTATCCATAACCCTTCTATGGTCAGCGGACCGATATAATAGTCCCCCTTGACCATCCAGAGTGGGATATAACGGTCGGCAACATCTCGTAATATATGCTCCTTGAAATCAAGCGGGTTTACCTCATCAATGATACGCCAACCCTCCACAATCCCCCACCGGATGATCTGTTTTCCCACCCTCAGGTCCATATTACTAAAGAATATGTCAAAGTAAAACTCCTTGAGGTCTATGCCATATTTGTCTATCTTGATGTCTCTCAGATTTTCGATGTCAGGCTCAGGCTTTCCAGGATCAGGGGGCTGGATAAAGGCAAAGGGTTTTATAGGGGCAACCGTGCCGATGTCCTGGATATCGTAGGCAAGGTCATAATAGGCCCATACCCTGGCGCTCCATCTGAGACTCTGATTGAAGGAGTATGACGGCTCGAGCTGAATTATGTTCAGTATCTTGCTGAAGGCCGTGGGACTCACGTACCTGTAGGCCGTCTCATTCTTGACATATCCCCTTAATTCAACACCTTTCAAGATCTCTTCACGCAGCCACGTGAGAATGCCGCGGGAAGGTTGCGGGATACCCTTCAGAATCTGGGGTGCGGTCCCTTCTGCCGGCGGAAGGATTGGGTACTCTGCTGGCGCTGTAGGCTGTGCCGTCCCTTCTTGCGGCGGCAGGGGGGGAGATTCTTCTGTTTGATCACTGGCAGGGGATACCTCGCCCATACTGACGCCAGGACTAAAAAATATCAGGATAATGATGATAGCTATACTGTAAGACTTAATCCCGATTTGAGGAATTGAGAGATAGGGAGACAAATAATTACGGTCCCTCCCCTCTCTTTAGCATACGGTCTGTGAAGAGATCATCCCGCAGGCCGTTATTGATCTTTAAATCACTGATCTCAAACACCGTGGAATGACCCGTCTGAAGGTTTTTTACTATTGCCTTCCCCCATACCCAGAGGTCTCCATTCTTCTGCCATGTGATGTTCTGGACCTTGAGCGGGTCTTTCTTCTGGTCAAAGTACTCTATCTTGACTGTCCTCCACTCATCTTTTAATATCCAAAAGATCCTCTTGCCGTATGCTGAACCTGTCTCTTTCGGCTTGCTTTCTACTACATAGCATGCCTTCCCATCACATGGTTTTTCTCCGATGAGCTCATGGGTATCCTCATTCAACCGCCTCTGGCCCATGTCGGCAAATGTAAGGTCTGAGCCCATGAAGGCATCATCCTGACTGCGGGTCGATATGACGCTTACCTTCCGCAGAGATGGAAGATAGAGCCAGAGACCGTCTGTCTTTCCCTCTTCTGCATAATCCCAGATAAGAAAACCCGTCCCCTTTGCATCAGGCGGATGATTGGTAAAAAAGAGGGTCTTACTGTAGAACCCGTCCTTGCCTCTGTTGTTTTTCCAGTACCGGCTGGTAATAATCTTTTTCTCCTGCCCCTGTGCAGAGGTCAGTATCAGGGTTACTGTAGATTTTTGATCATCTCCCTGAGGAAGCTCTTCCACCTTCTTCATAATGTCAAGTCCCGTCAGGGCCGACTGTGCAACGGAAGAAAATACCACAGCCTCTGCAAGGATAAGCAAAAAAACTACACCGACTACTTTCTTAATACCCATCTCTTGTCTCCTTTCATTCTGAAAATCGCAAAAAAAACGGATAGAATGACTCTATCCGTTGATCAAAGATGCTCTGAGTTCTAACCACTGCCATTTCGTAGCGTGGGGGTTTATCCCCCACAACGAGCCGACCATAAAGGTCGGCGCTACGGGTACCGGGCATCCCTACATCCCTACATCCATTCACCATTCACTATTCACTATTCACAGCTTTCATGGCTTAACCGCGGTTAATACGGTAAATGGACTTTGCTGGGCTAATGGTTTAAACTCAACTTTTCTGAACCCAACCTCCTGAAGCCATCCTGCGATCTCCTTATCCGAATAGGCCGCGCCCCCAGGTGTATGTATCAGTTGATTGACCCCGATAAGCGCCGAGAGGGCCGGGCCGGTTTTGTCTGCATTCAACATCTGCTCCTGTAGGAGCAAAACTCCCCCGCTGACCATGGAGTCAAATGCCTTTTTAAATGTCTTTTTATTGACCTCCGGAGACTCCTGATTCATCATGGACGAAAGGAGGACGGCGTCATGGCCTGAACCAAAGCTATCTTTGAGATAGTCTCCTTCCATTGTTGTCACCTGATCCTGCGCATGATACATCCCTATAATCTCTCTTGTAATCTTGAGGGTTTGAGGAAGATCGAATACGATCCCTTTCAGACCTGGCGTCTTCTTGCACAGGAATATCGTAAACGTCCCCGGCCCGCCGGCGATATCCAGGATCTGCTTTCTGCCCTTTAGATCCACAGTATCCGCAAGCAGATAGGCCTGTCCAACGCCCCTGTAGTGCATCCCCATGATATAATTTCTTGTCGCTTCATTGCTGATGTCATGAGGTTTATGGACCGCGGGTTTACCGGTAACGACTGACTCAGAGAGTCCGGCCCACGGGATGTACCAGTCATCAAACATGGATACAATGCCGCCTTGATACCTCTCACGACCTTTAACCAGAAATGTATTTGAAAGCTCATTATTACTATACTTACCCTCTCTCCGGTTTAAGAGACCCAGGGCTGTGCATGCTACAAGTAATATCTCTATCCCACGGACATCGGCATTACAATGACGGGCAAGTTCTTCTGCTGTAGCCTCACGTCCGTCCAGTTTACTGAATATGTCAAGACGGTTGGCAGCGTGCAATACCCGCGAACTCCAGTATGAAGAGGCAATCTTCATCACTGTCATAAAGTCGGGCCCGCCACTGTCCCATGAACCGGCTTGCTTCTTCTCTTCCCCCATTAAGAAGCCTCCTTCCTTCTTTCATCGCCAGAAAATGTAGCGCCGGCCTTTATGCCCGGCAATCAGCGGGGGATGAACCCCCGCACTACGTGTTCATTCCGTCACTTTCTCTATAGCACTTGACCCCTCGGACCCTCGACCCCTTGGACCCTATCTCTTAATGCTTATGGCCGGCATGCTCATGGCCATGCTCATGTACCTCTTCATGCTCCTCTCCATTTCCTTCGAACATCTTTCTCTGGGTCACATCGATCTTGTTAATCAGTTCTATGAGTATCGCTGCATGCTCTTTTTGACTTTCAAGCAGGTGTCCCAAAACATGCACGACCTCCCCGGCGGCAGGAAAATCTACCCCGCTCATGATGGCCTTCTGATATTCATATTGGTTGATCATCTTTAGAACCTCTGTGAGGTCATTCCGAAGGTCGGCAAGCGCCTTCTCTGCCTGTGACAGTGTCCCGTGTGCATGACCTTGTCCTCCACTTGTGTTACACATGTTGAATTCTCCTTTCTTGCGTGTTGTTGATAGTTCTTCTTACTTCTTACCCGATAAATCGGGCAACTACTTGAACGCAGGCTAAAGCCTGCGGCTACATCCATTCACCATTCACAGTTGATGAACTCGTAAAAAGTCGCCAGAAGCACTATTTGTCATTCTGAGCAAAGCGAAGAATCTGATAAAACAATGAGTTATCAGACCCTTCGCTTCGCTCAGGGTGACAGTGAAGGACTTTTTACGAGTTCATTACAGTTATTATGGCCTGTTTCCTCCCGGTATAGCGCTGAGATAGATCAGGTTGGCCGCTGTTATTCCATAATCAATCCTTGTCGCTGATCCGGGATGTATCTGTACATGACGATAATTCGTCAGTGGAATCTGCAGCGCCATGGCAATAGCCACCCTTATCGGTCCCATATGGGTGACCATGACCACCTTTTCACCTCTGTGCTCCTGTATAGCATGCTGCACGACATCGCTAACCCTTTTTTGCAGATCAATGATCGATTCCCCGTCCTGAGGAGTGTAATTGATGGGGTCCCTTTTCCACTTCTCAAGGCCATCCGGGTACTGATCTTCAATTTCTCTAAATGTAAGCCCTTCCCATATGCCGAAGCCACGCTCCTTCAGATCGTCCAATATCTTATACTCTAATTTAAGGGTTTTTACAATAGGGGTTGCCGTTTCTATCGTCCTTGTGGTGGGGCTTACAAAGATAGCCGAGATATCCCCTTCTCTTATCCATCCTCCTAACCTCTCTGCCTGAAGCCTCCCCTCCGTATTAAGATTAGGACCATTGTCTCCTTTATAAACCCTGTCTTCAGGAAAATCGGTACTACCATGCCTGATAAAGATAATTGTCGTTGAGGGCTCCTTAACCCGCATGGTAGTAGTTCTTACCCTCCCCACAAGACCTGCACATTACCTTTCCATTTACAATGACCTCTTTATGGTCATTCACTGTCTCCCCGCAGCCTTCACACTTCACCTTATACTTTTCTTTTGTGAAGAGAGGGGCTTCGACTTTCACCTTCCGGATCAGAAAGAGTTCTTTCTCCGGCATAACCTTGTAGGCAGCCACCTCTTTCGCATTCCTTCCATCTTTATCGTTGCCGTACTCTTCATCAACGTAATTGTCTGCAAGGCCTTTGGTGGAATCAGGACATGTGATCCGTACCGCTTTGCCGGTCTTCAGGTTTACAAATGTAGCGGCAACCTTGCCCCAGTCAAGAAATTTGAGATTCCTCCTGCTGATCCTGGCGCCTGTCACCACGGAGATCGCATCCACCGGACAACGGTCTGTCTCAATGTAGACCATAAAGTCTTTTTTCTGAGAACCCTTAGGGTCTGTTATCTCTATCTCACGCATACCCGCAAGAGCCATCCTGGTTCCTATTACAGTCCCGGGACACAGGTGCCCATGAAAATCGGCTGCCTTTACAAGCATGTATTCTAACGACGGGTCTACCCCTTTAGTTTTAACTGACATATTACCCTTCTTCCTCCCTGGTGTTTTTCTTGATTATTACTCCTGCTGCCTGACTATGGCCACTGAGACCGCCATTGTCCCTCACTATCAGAGGTGCATCCTGTATCGCAGCTTGAACTGGAGCTATATGAGTTCCCCGTGCTCGTATAGGTCCCTGTAACGGTATACCTGTAAAACACACCCGGATTATTGGGATCCATTTCTGTGACCTCTTTAGAATAGATACCAGTGGCAGTCCCCGTCATATTGCCTGTGGTGTCTGCTTGCGTTGAATCTACAGTGACATACGGTATATAGAACTTCTGATAATACGGTTCAAGTGGGTCTGTCTTTTTATCAACTGTCACCTCAAAGCCAAACTCGTTGTGCTGCGCCCTAAGGTTTCCTGAAGGACTCGAAGTAACCCCGGTTGTAGCGGTAGTATTGGGTGCTGAGGGGGCATTGTAATATTTGGTAGTAAAATGCGGTCCGTCTTGTATAGTGGTAGTGGCCGTCTGACCCAGTGCAGCACCACTACCCCCTGGGATTACATTTACCCCCTTCTCCGTACTTTTAGATGGATCAGGAGACCATGGTGTAGATGTGTCGCCCCATGAACACTCTCCCTGATCTATCCAACCATTGCCATTAGAGTCTGTACATGTAATGGTGGAAGGGTCAAACCCCTTTGTGGTTCGGTCATTATAGGTAGCTTTTTCTACTGAGGACTCATCATACCCCCCTGCTGCCATTGCAGTTGTGCTGAAAGGCAGAAGTGAAACAGAAGCAAGAAGCAAGAAGTAAGAAGTAAGAAGTAACGTAGCCCCTCCTGTCTGTCTTCTGACTTCTGTCTTCTGACTTCTAACTTTATTCACGGATGCTCCTCCACCCAGATCTCACCATCTGGGGTGGTCTCCTTTTTCCATATAGGTGTTATGCGTTTCAACTCATCGATACACCACTTGCAGGCCTTAAAGGCATCCGCCCTGTGAGCCGCACCTACGACAATGAGCACTATATTCTCGCCAATGCTAATCTCACTGACCCTGTGAACGATGTTCACTTCTTTAATGTCAAAATCTTTAAGGGCTTGCTCTCTTATCTCGTTGAGTTTCTTCTCTGCCATTCCAGGATAGTGCTCAAAATCAAGCTTCTTGATGGACCGGCCGCGGGATGTCCCTCTCCCAATACCAAGAAACACGACAATGCCACCTATATCCCCCGAACTTGCCTTAACCCTGTTGATCTCCTCATCTATAGAAAAATCCTCTTTTTGAACCCTCACCATAGATGACCCTTTAGATGAACCTTTCACCCCGCCTGCAAAAGGCGGGAGGATGCCCACTTCATCCCCATCTTTAATCTGCATATCATCGCTCCCGATTTCATGATTGATCGAGATCAGTACCCGCTTGTTACGAATCATCTCCCCAATCTTCGGAAATTCCTTGTCTATCATCCCGACAAGATCCTTAAGCTTTATACCACTTCCAATATTAAACTGGGCATCTTCTTTACCCGCTAAATTTTTAAGAATCGCAAAAAATTTGACTTTTACCATTATATCCCCCCTTCTTTTCTTATCTCTTGCTTCTTACTTCTGTCTTCTGACTTCTTACTTCAGCCTGCGGCTACTCACTCTGATTCACAAACATCTCGGTTGCCCATGAAGTAGAGGCCAAAGCAAACAAGACCAGAAAGGCAAACCCAGTAAAAACAGACTCCGAAGAAATAGCCCCTGCATAGAATGCCCTGATGGCCTCTACCGCATAGTCTATAGGATTCACCAGCGTAATAATACGTATCCATTCAGGCATGAAACTTTTGGGTACCATGGCAGATGAAAAGAACATCAACGGCAGGGTCATCATATTCCCAATCACGACAAGGGGTTCTTCTCTTTTAAGCCACATTGCAAGCCCATTGGATATGCTGGAAAACCCGACTGAAAGCAAAAATACAACGATAAAGCTCAATAAGATACCGCTCAACGATGATGCCCTCACTCCAAAGATAAGGGCGACAATCGTTATAATAATGCATTGAATAATGACTGTAAATGCGGAGTGTATCACACGGCTCATCACAATAGCTATCCTGGATACGGGTGTCACGAGCATCTTCTCCACCGTACCAAAATTTATTTCCCGCAAGAGGCTTACACCCGACCAGGAGGTCCCAAAGAGTACCGTCATGATAATGGCTCCAGGGAGAAAGAAATCCATATAACGTCCTGCAGGAAATCCAGGCAGGGACGCCATGTTCTTAAATAACTGCCCAAATATAAGCAGCCATATGAGGGGTTGTACGATAGTAAACAAGGCCCACATGGGCATTCGTAACGTAATCCTCAGATATTTATTGAACAGATACCATGTATCACTGATCAGAACGATCAACTCTTGCCTCCTCCTTTACCCCATTTCTCCCAGTCTGACGTGCTGCCTCCCCATTTCTTCCATGCCTCTTCCTGCCCCTCATTCTTATCCTTATCCTTATTCCAGGCATCCTCCTGCTTTTCATCGCCTTTATCTTCTTTCTTATCTTCCCAAGACCCCCATGCGCCACCCTGTCCATCAGATGGAGACATATCCTTGATGCCTTCCCCTTCGCTGCTACCTTCCTGATTCCAGTCTCCTCCACCCTTCCACTTTTTACCCCCTCCACCCTTCTGCCACTGTGCCCACCAGGGATTAGCCTCGCCTGTAGACTCCCCTTCTTTGAAACTAACGCCACTATATTTTAAATAAACGTCATCAAGACTCGGTCTTGAAATAGTAAGGGATAATATCTCTACCCCTTGCTGATTAAGTAGTTTCATCAATCCGGGGATAGTTTCGCTCCCGTTGTTGACATACACCCTGACATGCCCATCCTCACAGAGGATATCTTTTACCATTGGACTTTCTTTAAGGATCGTTATCGCCTTTTCTTTAGCCCCTCCGCTTAATGAGAGATTTATAGAGTCTCCTTTGATGCTATCTTTCAGCGCCTCTGGCGTATCTAAAATCTTCATACTCCCCTTGTGAAGAATCCCGATCCTGTGGGAGAGTTTATCTGCCTCATCCAAGTAATGGGTTGTAAGGAAGAGGGTGACCCTAAAATCCTTATTAAGCATTCGGATATAGTTCCAGAGAGAGGAACGGCTATGGGGGTCTAACCCGATAGTAGGTTCATCGAGAAAGAGGATCTTCGGATTGTGTATCAATGCCGTTGCAACATCTAATTTCCTCCTCATTCCTCCAGAATAAGTGGAGACTAAGGCATCAGCGGTCTCTTTAAGATCAAATAATTCTAACAACTCTTCCAGCCTTTTATGGATGGACTTGCTGTCCATCCTGTACAGTCTCCCCTGCAAGACAAGGTTTTCTCTCCCTGATAGAAAATAGTCAACACCGGTTTCCTGGGATACATAACCAATCGAACATCTCACCTTATTGGGTTCAGTCAGTACATTATAACCACCAATCCATGCAATACCGGAGGTGGGCCGGGCGAGTGTGGTCAGGATTTTTATCGTGGTGCTCTTCCCCGCACCATTAGGCCCTAAGAAGCCAAATATCTCCCCCTCTTCTACATGGATACAAAGATTATCCAAGGCCTTGACACCGGACGCATATATCTTGGAAAGCTTCTCTATTCTTATCATTACATCCCTCTTATCATCCTTGATTACTGCTTAGCTGCTGCCTTCTCCCTGAGGTATGTTCCAGACTTGCCGCCGGTCTTTTTCTCCAAACATATCTCGCTCAAAATCATTCCTTTATCTATCGCCTTGCACATGTCGTATATCGTCAGGGC